>CBDUTM010000098.1:0-6323 GCA_965369985.1 uncultured bacterium
GCTATAGATCCGGCGGATTCGGCGGCTTTGGGGGAGGCGGATTCGGAGGATTCGGAGGAGGTATGGGTGGCGGTGGTGGAGCCGGTGGCAGTTATTAATTTAATGGAGTATTGATCTATGGTGAACAAAACCTCTAATGTCGAGGGTCTATTTGAAGATTTTATAAAACAAATGAAATCTATTTTCGGTGCAGAACTCATATCAATTTATCTATATGGCAGTGCTGCAAGAGATGAATATATTCAAGGTAAATCAGACGTGAACTTTCTTGTTATCATCCAACCGGACGGTTTGATAAATTTATCATCAGTCTGGGAATATTTGCCGCGTTTTCGGAAACTTGGAATTGCCACACCGTTGGTATTAACTAGTTCATACGTGGACTCTTCTCTGGACACGTTTCCTCTCGAATTCCTGAATATGATGGAAGCAAACTCTCTCATCTTAGGAGAAGATATTCTCGCTGAATTGAAGATAAATAACGACCATCTTCGTTTACAGATAGAACGAGAACTAAAATCAAAACTGCTGGGTTTAAGGCAGGGATATATGGAAAGTTTAGGAAGCAGAGATGGAATACAAAATCTTATCTCAATTTCATTACCGGCGTTCACCGCGATATTCAGAGGAACACTTTACATCAAGGATGTAGCTACAGGAAAGGGCGATTCACTCACAGTTTTCAATCTTATTGAAAAAACGTTTAAATTGCGTAAGGGACTATTCAAAGATCTATATGATATTAAAATGGAGGTTAGTAAGACGAATACCTCCGAGCTGATCTCCTTAACGGAAGAATATATGGAAGCCGTAAGGACTATTTTTAAGAAGATAGATAAACTATAGATTAATCTTATAATATGTGGAGAGAGTTATGAAAAAATGGATAATTATAGGGGTAGTAGTAGTAATATTTCTTATGACATATTCGTCAATAAAAGGAACATTTAATGGAATGGTCGCGGGGGAAGAATTAATAACAAACACATGGGCACAGGTTGAGAATGTTCTTCAGAGAAGATTCGACCTTATACCGAATTTGATCGCAACTGTTAAGGGTTATGCCTCTCATGAAGAAGAGGTATTAACGGCTGTCACAGAAGCGAGATCAAGAGTCGGCGGGGCTCGAACTCCATCTGAATTAATCGAATCCAATAACGGATTATCCGGTGCTCTGTCGAGGCTGTTATTAGTAGTAGAAAATTATCCTAATTTGAAAGCTGACCAGGGGTTTTTACGCCTACAAGATGAACTCGCAGGAACAGAAAACAGAATCGCGGTAGAGAGACGAAGATATAACAACGCCGTATTTAGCTACAATACGATGGTAAGATCATTCCCTAACAGACTTTATGCATCTATGTTCGGCTTCGAAACGGCTACGCCATTTGAGGCTACCGAAGGTGCGGAAGTTGTACCAAAAGTTGAGTTTTAGGGCTTACTGAACGACATTGATAAATTTATGAGATTGACTTAATTTGACCGAGCACGAGAAAAAAGAGTATGGCCGGAAGATAGGTAATTTGCTTACTGATCATCTACTTATCAACGAAATTGATACTTCTTCAAGTACTATAATCATTTATGGAGTTATGTTTGAATATACCACACTTGAAGATATGGCGAGAGCGCTTACAAGTCATGGGGTAAAAGGTTCTATTACGACAAGGGGAAACGAAGTTGAAGTACGCGTAAAAGTTCAAAGCGTTGAGTTTGCAGGAATACCGCTGACAAATTTATTCTTATTTATCGCCACAGTTATAACCACTACTTTAGCTGGTGCTATTATGGAAGGAGGAGCTAATCCGTTTTCGCTGAGTGGAATTATTTCCGGTATGCCTTTTTCCGCTACGCTTCTTTCCATTCTGCTTTTTCATGAATTCGGCCATTACTTTGCATCAAAAAGAAACAATGTAAAAGCATCGTTACCATATTTTATACCCGCTCCTTCATTTATAGGTACATTCGGTGCGTTTATAAAAATGAAATCGCCGATCGTCAACAAGAGAAGTTTGATGGAAATAGGAGCATCCGGACCGATAGCTGGATTTATTGTAGCAGTTCCTGCCCTTATTTACGGACTATCAACGAGCCAAGTGCTTGAATCCGTTCCGGGTAATGGTATCCATTTGGGTGATTCGTTGATAATGATGTTCTTGATAAACATTATCCACCCTGTGGTGCCTGAAGGTTATGATATATATCTAAACTCAGTAGCTTTTGCCGGATGGATCGGATTATTGGTAACAGCGTTAAACCTAATGCCGATCGGTCAGCTGGACGGCGGACATATTGCTTACTCCCTCTTTGGGAAAAAATCCGAGATGATAGCCAAATGGGCGTTTGCGCCGCTTATACCACTTGGATATTATTCATACAATTGGATATTATGGGCAGCTCTCATATTTTTCTTCGTAAAACTCAAACACCCGCCTGTTGTGGACGAGGTTGCTCCATTGAAACCGTTTCATAAAAGATTAGGTTATATATCATTAGGGATATTTATTCTGACATTCACTCCCGTGCCATTTTCATAATATCGATATCTGACCAATATTTTCTTTTTTTCTGATTATTCAATAATAAATCTATTATGGGTTGACAATTTTGGGTTTTCAGCCTATTTTTGATATGCTTCCGGGGCGAGGCGGAATTCCTCACCGGCGGTGATTCCTGAAAGGGAAAGCCCGCGACTCCTTTGGAATAAGTCTAAAGGACTGAACGAGTGAAAATCTTGTGCCGACGGTCAGAGTCCGGATGGTAGGAAGCTAAGTATCCGAATAGTTACGATTCGGAACGCCTCGGTAAGCTATACCGAGGTTTTTTGTTGGATAGTGATAAAAAAATGATGAGTTATGCTCTTTCGGTCGCCAAGAAAGGGTTATTGTGGACTTCGCCAAACCCTATGGTTGGAGCAGTCATTGTGTCTAATGGTAAAATAATAGCCGAAGGCTACCATGAAAGGTATGGGGAGGCTCACGCCGAGATAAATGCCTTTAAGAATCTGGATAAATTACCGGATGATGCAGCGATGTATGTGACACTAGAACCATGTTCTATCGAGGGGAAAACGCCTCCTTGCACAGATGCGATCTTAGACTTAGGAATTAAAAGAATCTATGCCGCAATGGAAGACCCTAATCCTAAAGTAAGTGGATCGGGTATAGATATTCTAAGAGAAGCCGGAATTGAGATCAGCGTCGGATTAATGGAGGAGAAGGCGAAGAAACTAAATGAACGATATATTAAATATATCACAGAGGGAGTACCTTGGGTTACCCTGAAAGCTGCACAAACACTGGATGGAAGGATCGCTGACCTAAATGGAAACTCGAAATGGATAACCTCCGAAGCATCTCGTAAAGAAGTTCACAGAGTACGGGCGAGCCACGATGCCGTGTTAGTTGGAGCCGGAACTGTCATCAAAGATAATCCGGGATTAGATGTGAGGCATGTAAGCGGAAAACAGCCCGTTAAGGTTATTATCGATGAAGATATTAAAAGCGATATAGATTCTAAAGTGTATAATAATAAAGAAGGTAAGACTATACTATTCACAGCGGTGGATAAGGATAAAGTGGCCATCTTCGAAGATAGAGGCATTGAAGTCGTATCGTTCGATAAATCGGAAGGGTTGGATATTGATTGGCTATTGTTAAAATTGGCTTCTTTTGGAATATCATCCGTCCTGGTGGAGGGAGGCTCGCGAATATTCTCTTCATTTTTAAATTCGAGGAAAGTCGACAGGTACATAATTTTTATTAACTCGAGTTTTATGGGCAGTGGTATTGAAACATTTAGAAGCGAAGGGTTTCCGATTGGAGAAAGATTAAAACTATCAGATCTGTCTGTTGAAGTATTGGGAGAGGATATAATGTTACAGGGCATTCCCCGGGTGACGGAGTAATTATGTTTACTGGATTAGTTGAAGAAATGGGGATCATCACCGAAAGTAAAGATGCTGGTGATGGAAAACGTATTCAAATCAGTTGTGAAAAAGTTCTCGATGACCTTAAAGTTAAGGAAAGTATTTCCGTCAATGGAGTTTGTCTTACAGTAGTTGATAAGTCTGACAATTATTTTGATGTTGACGTTGTTAGTGAGACATTAAAGCGCTCAAACATAGGAAATATAAAGGTGGGAGATAAAGTAAATCTTGAACGTTCGTTATTGCTGACAAGCCGGCTTGGCGGTCATATTGTTCAGGGGCATGTTGACGGTACGGCTCGAATCAAATCGCACAAAAAGGGTTCTACCGGCTCGACACTAACGATCGAATTAGCACAAAATCTGAGAGAGTTTGTAGTTGAGAAAGGATCGATAACATTGGACGGAATTAGTCTAACTGTCGCTGATCTCCGGAAGGAACAGCTGAGTGTTGCTCTTATACCGCATACTCTTGAGACAACAACGCTCGGTAATAGAAAAAAAGGAGATCTCCTCAATGTTGAAGTGGATATCCTTGGCAAATACGTAAAGAATATGTTGAGCGGTTCTTCGAAAGAAGATATTCTAACTATAAACGGGCTAAAAGAATGGGGATATTAAGTCTGTGAAAATAAAAGGGGAGTAAGTTGGATAAATTTAATGATATAAGTGAAGCTATTACTGCGTACAAAAACGGTGAGATGATCATCGTTGTTGACGATGAAGACAGAGAGAATGAAGGCGACCTAATCATGGCTGCGGAAAAGGTTACTGCTGAAGATGTAAATTTTATGTCGAAAGAGGCTCGAGGGTTGATATGCGTAGCATTAACTGAAAAACGAGCACACAAACTTAATATAAATCTCATGGTTCGGGATAACACAGCCTTGCACGAAACAAGGTTTACAGTTTCTGTGGATGCCATTACCGGAACCAGCACGGGAATATCCGCTCATGACAGAGCGCTCACGATAAAAGCTTTGATAAACGAAGATACTTCTCCCGCTGAATTAGCGCGTCCGGGACATATATTCCCCATTTTAGGAGCCGAAGGCGGCGTGCTCAGAAGAGCCGGTCATACGGAGGCTTCGATAGATATGGCGAAGCTTTCCGGCTTATCCCATGCCGGGGTTTTATGTGAGATAATGGACGATGACGGAACAATGGCTAAACTTTCCCGGCTTGTAGAATTATCTGAAAGATACGATCTAAAATTGATCACTGTTCGGGATATCATAGAATACCGAAGAAAAAACGAAAAGCTCATTGAGCTGGTTGAGAAAGTGAACATGCCTACCGGAAATGGAAGTTTTGTTCTTTATCTCTATGAAAATATTCTGAGTAAGGAAACTCATGTTGCGCTCGTGAAAGGTGAAATTTCGGATAAAGAGCCGGTACTTGTAAGAGTGCATTCGGAATGCCTCACTGGAGATGCGCTCGGCTCGCTTCGTTGCGATTGCGGTGACCAGCTTAGCGCTGCGATGAAGATGATAGAGGATGAAGGTAGGGGGATTTTACTGTATATGAGGCAAGAAGGGAGAGGGATCGGCCTTAAAAATAAAATTTTAGCTTATCAGCAACAAGACTTAGGTTTGGATACTGTTGAAGCAAATGAGGCTCTTGGGTTAAAACCTGATCTTAGAAATTACGGAATAGGGGCGCAAATTCTTGTTGATTTAGGTGTGCGAAAAATGAAACTAATGACTAATAATCCTAAAAAGGTAGTGGGTTTAGATGCTTACGGACTGGAAATCAGTGAGCGCGTGCCGATTGAAATCGAAGCTCATGCTGATAATAAAAAATATCTTGAGACTAAAAGAGATAAACTTGGGCATTTGATATTAAAAGGATAGGAGATGAAATAAATGTATAATCTGATTGAAGGAGACCTTTCGGCGAGAGGGCTGAAATTTGCCATAGTTGTCAGTAGGTTCAATTCCATGATATCCAAACAGCTTCTTGAAGGTGCTATAGACTGTCTGAATCGGCATGGGGCGGAGGATAATTCAGAAGATGTATACTGGGTTCCGGGCACTCGTGAAATTCCGGCGGTCGCTAAAAAGTTGGTTGATAAAGGAACATATGATGGTATTATATGTCTGGGTGCAGTTATCAAGGGCGCCACATCTCATTTTGATTATGTTGCTCAGGAAGTCTCACGTGGAGTATCAGACCTGGCATACAAATCGGGTGTTCCGGTGATTTTTGGTGTTCTGACAACCGATAACGTAGAACAAGCCCTTGAAAGGGCTGGAACGAAAATGGGGAACAAAGGTTGGGATGCTGCGTTAGCAGCAATAGAGATGCAAAATTTATTCAAAAAGATAAACTGATACATCTTCTTTGATTAAAAATATTCTATTTCTTCTAATCTTATTCTTATTAAAGTTCAATAT
>CBDUTM010000099.1:0-6268 GCA_965369985.1 uncultured bacterium
TGTTTTAAATTATGTAATACCCTCCGACTCACCTACGGCTGAGTCATTCAATTCCACTACAGATTCTTCAACAAGATCCGAAAATGACAAAAGTGGGCTGAACGACCAATACACATTTGAGACGTTCGTTGAGGGTTCCTCCAATCAATTTGCAAGAGCTGCCGCGCAGGCAGTAGCCAACGCTCCGGGGAAAACTTCGTTCAATCCATTATTTATATATGGTGGGGTGGGACTTGGAAAAACTCATTTGGCACAGGCTATCGGTAATCATGCGAAAGCTTCAGGTACCGCTAGACGTGTTTTATATGTACCGAGTGAAATATTCACAATCGATTTTATTAATTCTCTTGAAAAAGGAAAAGTTGAATCTTTTAAAAAATATTATCGCAGTATCGACCTCTTAATCCTAGATGATATACAATTCTTCATAAATAAGGAACAAACTCAGGAACAATTTTTTCATACTTTCAACGCACTATATCAGGATGGAAAACAAATCGTGCTTACTTCAGATACACCGCCCCGCGACTTACTCGGGATGGAAGCACGCTTAATATCCAGATTTCAAGCAGGTCTGTCTGCAGATGTACAGGAGCCGGAACTTGAAACGAGAATTGCGATCTTAAATCGAATGGCAGTGGAAAACCATATTCCAATTTCTGCTGAGATCATCGAATTGTTTGCCACAAATATCAAGGGTAATATTAGGGAACTCAAGGGGTCTCTGATAAGATTGCTTGCATATGCATCACTTTCCTCGGTTGAAATTGATATGTCATTGGCGCATAGAGTGCTTAAAGAAGTTCTTGGCAGCTCAAAAGTTCAGACAACAATTGAAGATATAATACTGTATACAGCACAGGAAAATGATGTGGAATCCAATGCCATTATAGGCAAGGGTCGCCAAATGGAAGTTGCTGCCGCTCGACAAATAGCGATGTATCTTTCCCGAATATTGACAGGGCACTCTCTCAAAACCATAGGTCTTCATTTTGGCGGAAGAGATCACAGCACAGTGATACACGCCTGTAAGTTGGTTGCCAATCGAATTAAAGAAGATGCTGAATACAGGGACAGGGTAGAGCACCTAAAAAAGAAGTTAGAGTATAATTCAGTTTAGTTTTATTCTGATACATTATCCAGAATAAAAATATTATCAAGTAAATTCCGGTCAACAGGGTAATCATAAAAAGCTTGACATACGCCATATGTACGCCTATACTATATACGCATTTTGTTCACCAATTAAAAAGGAGATATTTTGGCACTTACTAAAAAACAGAGACGTGTTATGGGCTATATCGGAAGTTTTCAAGAGCTTAATGGATATTCTCCCAGCTATGAAGAGATTGCAGATGGACTAGGCTACCGTTCGAAAGGAACAGTTCATAAGCATTTAAAACATCTCGTTGAGAAGGGGATGATCACAAAGCAATGGAATAAAAGTCGTTCTATAGATATAATACCACCCTTAGAAAAAAGTAATGCCGTAAGTCTGCCCCTCCTTGGATTAGTTGCCGCGGGTGAGCCTATTGCCGCTATCTCCGATCCGACTGAGACAGTTAATGTTCCGGAAGATATGGTAGGTATTGGAAATCATTATGTCTTGAAAGTTCGTGGAAATTCCATGATTGATGAGCAAATTCGGGATGGTGATTATGTGGTAGTAAAAGAAAGGTCAACAGCGGAAACTGGAGAAACTGTTGTAGCGTTAGTGGCAGGAGAAGAAGCCACAATTAAAAAATATTATCCTGAAAATGGTAAAATACGCCTTCAACCGGCAAACGAGAAAATGTTACCATTTATTTTACCGGCACATAATGTACAGATACAGGGAATTGTGATAGGAATTCTCAGAAAATATAATTGACCGGAATTAATTTCTATTGAATAAAATTGCACATCTGGATCTTGACCAATTCTTTGTAGCGGTTGAGAGAATAAAGGACCCAAATTTAATTGGAAAACCGGTTGTTGTCGGTGGGAGTCCTACAGGCAGAGGTGTTGTTGCTTCTGCTTCATATGAAGCAAGAAAATATGGCATACGTTCCGCCATGCCAATGTTCAAAGCGTTTAAATTATGTCCCCATCTGGTCAGAGTAAAGGGTCGTCACGGTGACTACTCAAATTATTCACAATCCGCATTTGGAATTGTAAATGAATATTCATCAAAGGTTGAGCGAACAAGTATTGATGAAGGATATATTGATCTCTCGGAATCTTATTGTAAGAGTAATTTACCGGCGATTGAAATAGCAGAAAAAATAAAACTTAGAATTGCCAAAGAGACCGGATTGTCAGCATCGCTTGGAATCGGCACAAATAAAATGATGGCAAAGATAGCCTCAAAGCACGCCAAGCCGGAAGGTATTTTAGAGATACTTCCCAATATGGAAGAAATATTCCTCGAGTCTATGGAAGTGGGAATTATTCCGGGAGTGGGGCCAAAAACAAGAGAAAGGCTCAAAATTATTGGAGTAAAATCAATAAATGAATTAAAAAAAATAAGCGAAAAAGAACTGATCAGTAGATTTGGAATTCATGGTGAAGGATTATATAAAAGAGCGCGAGGAATTTCAGGTGATAGGCTAAATGTTAGTCGTGAAAGAAAATCGATAAGCAAAGAACGAACATTTAATAAAGACATATCCAATCCATACAGCCTTGATCAAACCTTAAGAAAACTAAGTGATGGTATTTGTAATTTATTAAGAGATAAAAGGGTCAAAGCCAAAGGAATTGGAATTAAAATGCGATATGAAAATTTTGAAACGATCACGAGATCGAAAACTCTTTCGAGGGGGAATAACGACAGTATATTATTATACGAAGTAGTAAAACATATGATCTATTCAAATTTCAAACCCGGAAGAAGTGTTCGATTAATAGGAATAAAGGTATTTACTTTCGAGCCGACAGGTATTCAAACAGAATTATTTGCCTAAGAGATTCATAGTCAATATAATTAGCCGGCTACATTAAGTTTATTTCGGTGTTGCGAAAAAATTCGATAAAGAACGAGAGAAGATAACCAATCACAATTCCTACAATTAACACGACAGTAAGAATTCGTGAATTAACAACTTCTTTGCTATATCCCTTTTTTATCGCAACAATTGAAACAAAATAGCCAAGCCCGTTTAAAAGCCATATTACGGGAAGCGATAATACACTGACTATTAGAGGACCAATCAACGGCACAAGAGCGAGCATGGTCATTAAACCTGCGAATGCGCCTGTTATCCAGCCGATGGCTATGATACCTCCACCTATTACTTTTTTCGGTACTCCGAAATAAATACTAACAGCCACAAAAATTGACAACACAATCCAGATAATGATCGTTTTACGAAATGCACGTAAAAAATCTATTAACGTATTTCTCATTTGTTTATTCCAAGGATTTGTGTGTTAATTTTTAAGTAGACCCCGGGGAAGAAATTTAGTTCAACTGGCATGGACTAAAAATATAACAATCTTTTTCATTATGCAAATTATAGATATATCATTTTAAGAAATCCATCTTACTTTTTGAAATTGTTTAACCTTTAAACCTTCGGCACAATTTCGGCACATTTCGATTGATTGCCTGTCGGTAAGAACTGTCTTTCTGAATTTGTTGAAACTATTATTTTTCCAAACATCATTGATATTCTCATTATTCGCATCACCCAAATTATAATCTATGTCTTTATCATAACAGCAAGGCGCTACTGAGCCATCCCAATTAACCATTGTTGTATACCAAATACGCTTACATCCTGCATGCCAATCAGCTTTAAGCACACGCTCTCCATCAACTTCATCATAGCGATTCATATTACTGTCTTCCGGCAAAAATTCTTCGGCATCCTCATCAGTATAAACCTGGACAGTCTTGAATGAATATTTATCCGCTCCAAGATCAGCCGCCATTTGATCAATTCGATTAATCTCATGCTGATTATGTTTAAATAACAGAAATTGAAGATGTATGATAGGGCTCAGCACACCAGTTTTCTTCTTCTCAGCCGATAAAATTCGTATTGCGTTTAGGACTTTATCAAAATCGCCGCCTATCCTATATTTTAAATAGGATTCTTTTGAAGCACCATCTAATGATATTATCAGTTCGCTTAGCCCGGAATCAATCACAGATTTCGCTTCGTTGGAATTATTTATATAATGTCCATTTGTGCTGACAACCGTAGCAATTTTATTATCGTGAGCATATTTAATTTGTTCCATCAATGTTTTATTCATGAACGGTTCACCCTGATTCCAGAACATTGTTAGAAAAAGAGTTTTCTTGGTTGTATCGATTAATTTTTTAAATAATTCTAAATCCATCATACCCTTGTTTCTAACCATCATTCCGTTACCGGATGGGCATAACGGGCATTTTAAATTACAATAGTTTGTGGGTTCGACCATAAGAATTACAGGGCTCCCCCAGTGAAAAGATTTTTTGGTATATCTGGAAAGAAAAAACGAAAAAGTAACCTTCAGAAAATTCCATATTTTATAGATACTTAAAACATGGAAATTCCTTAGTGCAGTTTGTAATGCAACCCTAATTCTATAATGTGATATAATTTAAAAGACCTGTCTTTAGAAAATTAACTCTTTTGTCCTTTCCATCTAAACTTTCCCAACGCTCCCCAGGCACCGAATATAACAACATAGAAAGGATGAATAAATTGGGCAAGAAGAAATAATTTTAAATGACCCTTAACGCCGACAATAGAAGAAAACGAGGACAATAAAGAGAATTCGGCAAAAGATTTCAATATCAATGCAATGGCGAGTCCTGAAAGATCTGAGCTAATTCCAAGTAATCCTAAAACAATAAATAGATTGAAAACATAAATGATTGGAAGAGCAATTTTCAGCCCTGTCATGCCGGGCAATGCGTAATAGTGTAACCCCTTAGAAGCGTGCCTGCGACGCTGATTGGATATTTCCGTCATCGAATCATACGTAGACGAACTAACAAATGTTGAGGGCAATATGGAATATTGAATGTTGACTCCATTCTGATGGGCTTTGTGCAAAAGTAAATCATCGTCACCGCTCATAAATTTCCAAAGTCCATCAAAACCGCTAATAGATTCGAAAGAGCTTCTCCGGTAAGATAAATTTCTGCCGGTGCCGGTAAGCGGAAAGCCGTTTCCGATAGATCCCGCCGATACGGCAGCAAGCGATAGAGAATCCAGATTTATCAATCCATCCATCAACCCATCGCCTTCATTTTTTACCGGGGCATATCCAGCTACGAATCCGGCGGAATCTTCACTGTAATAGTTCACTATTCCGGAGATCCATCCATCAAGAGGAACACAATCCGCATCGGTTGTTAAAATAATAGCTCCATCGGATGTATCTATCCCCATTTGTAAAGCGTGTTTTTTGGGCGATGTGTTTGGGGGCACGCTACTTACATTAATAAGGTGAAAATTAGAACGTTTTGAAACGAAATTTGAAATGATCTTCTCTGTGCCGTCCTCTGAGCGGTCATTTATTATATAAACATTGTAGTCTTTTTGTGGATAGTCCTGAGCGGCGAGCGCAATTAAACATTTTTCAATATTTTTCTCTTCATTGCGGGCGGCAACGATTACCGAAACCGTTAGATTCTGCTCCGAACCAGCCGGTTTTTTAAGTTTTTTAAGACCCATTATCAGCCAGAGAATACCGGAAAAATATATCAATGATAGGAAAATCAGTGGAGTCAATTTGACGTAACCTTCTGTCCTTTCCATTTGAACATTCCAAGCCCGCCGAGTACAGCTATTAAAAGGACGTAGGGCGTAACTCTGGTAAACCAGCTTACAAAATTTCTTATGAAGGATGTTTTTTCCATTCTGTGCGAGACGATTTTATAGAAAAGCAGCTCCGTAAAAAATTTATATATAATTAATACGATAACAGGAAAATAAAATGTCAGATTTATCACAATAATCACGAGTCCCACGGCTACGAATAAATTCATGATATAATTTATACCGAGGATAAATACCAGCAGGGGCTTTAGCCCTTTCCAGTATGCATTTGACGCCCAGCGCGTTCTCTGAGAAATAAACTGCTTCCAGCCACTCAAGGGTAGGGTCGACACAGCTGCTTTAGGGTTCAGATTACCAACAATGTTCCATTTTGTTTTGGAAACTTTCGTAATGAATAATATATCGTTACTTACGTAACGTTGAGAGTTGATCGCGAGACCTCCTACTTCCGCAAAGATACTTTTCCTGTAGGCTAAGTTTTGACCTGTACCACCCATTGGAATTCC
>CBDUTM010000100.1:0-6239 GCA_965369985.1 uncultured bacterium
ATTCATAAGGCTTGCTCAAAGAACCAAATGGATCCCATATATCGGCACATTAGGCAAGACTTTGGCAACACGAAGAACTGTTATCATCGGATCAAGTGACAGAGCGCGCAAGATAGCAGATAAAATAAACGAACAGGTAGATCAGGGATACAATATTGTAGGATTTATCGGGACTGACTCTCCGCTGGATTTTCCGGAAGAATATGTTTATTTGGGTAATATTTCCGAAATAGACGAGATAGTAAAGATACGAAAAATTACAGATCTAATTTTTTCTACTGAATTCAGCAGTTACGAGGAAATATTGAGTATCATTGACAAAATGAAACATTTAAAGCTAAATTTTAAGATCGTAGCTAAAGACCTTGATTTTATTATAGGTAAGTCGAGTGTAGAGCCGATAGATGATATATCATTTCTTGATATGAATTATAATATAGATAAGCTCACTAATAGAGTTCTTAAGCGATCTTTTGATATCATTCTCTCCTTTCCGCTACTTATAGCGCTATTCCCATTTGCCATAATTTATTCAATAGCTACAGGATTTTCGTTCAATAGAATGACTTTTCATACTTATGATGGTCATAAAAAAAGTGCATTATTTCTCTCAGATGGGGCTGATAAAAAGAGAAATCAAATGGCTGGTTATCCTTTACTTTATCACATCTTCTTAGGTAATTTAAGTTTTGTGGGTTCTGAGATGCAGTCGGGATCGTCTTCAGAAGGTATGATTCGATTTAAGCCCGGCTTGACAAGCTTAACAGAAATTATGAGGCGGAAAGAGTCAAATAGTGAAGAATATGCAAGATATGAACAATATTACCTTCGTAATCAATCTATCCGTCTTGATATAGAAATTCTCATCAAAAATTTATTTCACTTTTAGGAGCGGATCTGCCAAAATTTATATACGATTTTGAACAACCCATTATCGAAATGGACGATGAGATCGCTGAACTTGAATCAAGATCTCTTGTCTCCGGGTCGGAGGCTAGCGTTGAAGTGAAAAAGATGCATGCTAAAAGAAAACGCCTAATTTCAGATACATATTCAAATTTGACACGCTGGCAACAAGTTCTTCTGGCGAGACATCCGGACAGACCGTACACCCTCGATTATATTGAAATGATCTGTGATAATTTCACTGAGCTGCACGGCGACAGGTTATATGGGGATGATGCCGCGATGATAACCGGACTTGCAGAAATAGGCGGTCATAACATATTGTTAGTGGGCCATCAAAAAGGAAAAGGTACGCGGGAAAATATAAAAAGAAATTTTGGAATGGCTCATCCTGAGGGATACAGAAAGGCATTAAGGATAATGAAACTCGGTGAGAAATTTAAAAGACCCATTGTGTCGCTTATAGATACTCCCGGTGCGTTTCCGGGCTTAGGCGCTGAAGAGAGAGGGCAGGCTGAAGCAATTGCAAGGAATCTTTTGGAAATGAGTAAGCTCACTGTCCCTGTGCTAATAATCATAATAGGAGAGGGCGCAAGCGGAGGCGCATTAGGCATTGGAATCGGCGATCGACTCCTGATGATGGAACATACCTGGTATAGTGTTATATCGCCTGAAGGATGTGCATCAATTCTGTTTAGGGATTCATCCAAAGCACCCGAAGCTGCCGAAGCGCTAAAGCCCACACCAAATGATCTACTCAAGTTGGGTGTCATAGATGGAATCATTGAAGAACCTGACGGAGGTGCACATCGAAGCCCTGAGGCCGCAGCCAAAAGCTTAAAAAAGGCTATCTTAACTAACATTAGAGAGTTAAGTAACCTTCCGGTTGATATTTTGCTTGAAAATAGAATAGCAAAATTTTCAAATATGGGCGTTTGGATAGAAAAATAATTTAAGTACGCCAGTCTCTACAAATATATTCTTAAAAATAAAGACCTTTTAAAATGATTACAGATGATAATTATGTCAAATACGGAGATTATTCAGAAGATATATTTTCCGATCTCTATGATTACCTTCCATTGTATGCCGAAAGAAAAGATGTCGAATTTTATCTGAATTACGCCAACGAATATGGTGACGATCTGCTCGAATTAGGCTGTGGAACCGGAAGAGTCGCTATTCCATTAGCTTATTTAAATCTTAATGTTACAGGATTGGATTACTCAATGCCGATGCTAAAGAAGCTCAAAAGAAAATTAGAGCTCGAACCTGATTCCATTTCAGAAAGGATTATGATTATAAGAGGAGATATGACCGGTTTTAGATTAAAAAGAAAGTTTAACCTTATAATAATGCCGTTCAGACCTTTTCAGCATCTGATTTCTACTGAAGATCAAATAAATTGTCTAAATTGCGTCCGTGAACATTTATCGCCCGGTGGAGTGTTCATCTTTGATGTTTTCAATCCGACCCCCGAAGTATTGCTTACTCCCACTTTTGGGCCGATAACGGATGTTCCTCGATTTGCGATGGCAGACGGAAGAAAATTAACCCGAATTTCACGAATAAAAAAAGCTCATTGGAAAGAAAAATGGAATGAGTACGAATTTTTATATATTCTCGAAGACACTGAAGGAAAAAGAGAAGAAATCATTCAGCGAACATCTATGAGATATTTTTCGCCTGAAGAGATGGATCTAATAGTGGATATGGCGGGACTAAAGATAAAGGAACTTTACGGAGATTTTGAATCTTCTCCTTTCGAAGAAGATTCACCTGAAGAAATTTATATTTTAGAGGCTAAATGATCTAAATTAAGGATGATTATGAAATTCTCGTTCAAGTTTTAAATTTCGTAGATCTTCCACCTCGGAATTTATTCTTAAATTATCCATCCATTTATTGAAAATAGTGGCTTGTTGAGTGTTCATTAAATCAAATCGTATCTCGGCTTGAGCAGCTTCAAATGCGTTTTGTTTGAATGATTCTTTATCAAGTAATTCCGCAATAACGGCACTGGCATTCACTAAAATAGGCCTGGCGATCTCACCCGGATTTAATTGGGAAAGAATTCCAGATAATTTTCCACTTTTTCCGATTCCGGGAATAGAAGAAGTAAGCGTGAATGCAGGAGTAGTTTTTATGGAAAGATCTCCATCGGCATCAGCAATATTTTCAAGTGTCAGATCGGACATTTCGGCATTTTCGTATAATTCTTGTGCATATTTTAACGCCCGATTACTTTGATTTTGTGATTCTATAACAGATCTTATTCTCGATTTCACCTCTGATAACGGTTGAATATTTTCTTCGAAGATATCGTCTAATTGAAAAACATAATATCCGTTTTCATTTTCATATATATCACTGATATCACCCTTTTTAGCCAGGAAGGAAAAGAGAACGGCGTCGTTAAGTGACCCGATATTCTCAATTTTACTTTCGAATTCATTCAAAAGGTTAGTTTTTTGGATTAAGACATTATTGCTTTCGGATGCGGCTTCAAAGCCTAACTCGCGAGCATCAAATGCGAAGAGATTGGCGTTGGACCTACTGTTAGCTAGGCTGTTTGGACCTACATTAATTTCAAGAAGGATGTGGCTCGCTTTTGTTTCCACATTTCCTTCAGAGTTGGTTCGTTTGTCGGTAATACGAATGATATGAACACCGAATTTAGTCATGACCGGTGCAATAACATCTCCTACGTTAGCAGAAAACGCCGCGTCTTCAAATTCTTTGACCATTACTCCTTTACCGAAATAGCCCAGATCGCCACCCGCTGATGCAGTCGGGCCATCAGAATATGCTCTTGCCAGCTCCTCAAATTTTGCTCCGGCTTCTGTTCTTTTTTTAATCTCAATAGCTTCCTTAGTCACCCTGGAAGTGTCATCTGCGGTAGGCTGTTTACTGAATAAGGCATAACTCATTACCCTTCCGGCTTTGGTTTGATAATCATCTTTGTGAGCGTTATACCATTTGGTAATTTCCTCTTCAGAAGCATTGGTTGACGGGTCATTCCTAAATTTCGTATTATTTATGACCAAGTAGCGAATATGATAACGCAGCCTATTCATTTTATAGTTCTCGCGAACATCTTCATCGCTCACCCGGATTGTTGAAGCCAGTAGATATAACATCTTCTGGCGTGGTAATGCGTTTCGGATATCGTTCTCATATACACGCCAATTATTGGTAGGATCATTAAGGAACTGACGGTATTTAACTATATCAAAATTCCCGTTTGTTTGAAATAATGTATCGCGGCGAAAATAATCAGGAGGATTTTCTCTCATCTGCCAAATCACTTCACCGTTTGTTGCTGGTATTTCTCTTCTTTCAATTTCCTGACGCAAAATCGTTTCTGTTACGAGTTCAGCCCAAACTTCATTTCCCAACCGTATTCGCATTTCTTCTGTAATTTCACCAGCTCCTTGCTGTCTTAGCTGATCGTATCGAAAATTAAGAATCTGAAAGTATGTTTCGGTCTTGACCTGATCGCCGTTTACAATTGCAACAGCATCATAATAATCAATTTTACCTGATATTACATCAAGAATGTCTGCTCCACCCACAAAGCCTCCTACCGCAAGGCTGCCAACAAAAGTAACCAGTAAAAACCACAATATAAAATGAGTTTTGTTTCTTAAAGTACCCATTAAAGCCATTATATCTCACAACCTCCAAAGTTATTATCGTTATTATTCATCTAATTAATATATTAGCCGCTACGAGCCTATGCAAGTGGTAATTGTAATAATAAAATGAATCGTTGAATATTTTTGATCTGGATTAAACTCGCAAGAAACTATTACGGTTCAAATTCAGATAGATCGTGAATGCGCTCATTCAACCGAGAAAGAATAATCAGAAGCGAACTCCGGAATAATTAGCGCTAAAACAACAAAATTATATGAGTTCCAAATTTCGGGGAGTCGAAGGACGACATGGTAATTATAAGGTTTCCAGAGTTCAAAATACAAGGTTGGCAATACTCTCAATCATATCATATTTCAATAAAAAACAATGAAATAGCAGTAAGGAATTTCAAGATCGTATGAAAAGAGGCAAGAGAAAAGTGTATATATATTTTACATATATTATATGTAAGTATAATAACCATATGTCTATATAATATACATCTAGGTTGTGACGATAATCATATAATCCTAGGAAATATAATCGGTGTTTCCCTAGTATTATCAATTACTTAATGCACTTTATAATGATATTGAATATATATGTGGCACGTCAATTGTAATGTATTGTGATGAAATAAAAATTATGATTTTATTAAATAGAAATAAACACGGATTTACGCTAATGGAACTTGTGGTGACAACAGCAATTATGGGAACGCTCGCAGCAGTTGCTGTTCCAAAGTTTGCCGAACAGCAAGAAGAGGCGAAAGTAAGAACCACATTGGTAAATATCAGCATTATCGGTCAGACTCTTTCTACGGATTTCCAAAACAGATTGACCAGACAGGGAATGGAGGAAGCGAAATTCTCTTCACCAACTAACTCTCCTGTTGTACTTGCAAATGACAGTACGGATGTCATAACGACAAGATTAATCAGGCAAATGGAACCGATACCCGTTTCTCCTTATAATGACCAGCCGTATGTATTTACTCTGATAAGAGATGGATCGGTAAAGTATATAGCCATACCCGGTGATATAAATGTTGATTATATAGGACCAAAATTTACAATTCACGACATGAACGATCCGATCAATTTAATTATGGAATTTTCACCTTAATCAATAAAGAAAATGAAGAAAGACAAAATAAATAAACAACCAGGAGGAAAAACGATGAAGAGAAATGAAAGAGGTTTTACTCTTATCGAATTAGTAACAGTAATCGCGATACTTGGAGTTTTGGCGGCAATGACGGTGCCAAAGTTCTTTTCACTTCAAACCAAAGCTGTTGTGGAAGTTGAAAATCAGATCATCGGCTCTATCAGAGCCGGGCTTGAAACATATGGCGCTAACGAGATAGTTTTTAATGGAACTAAAACGTACCCGGCACATGCAAGTGCCGCACTCCTTACAGCGGTTCTGAATCCGTCACCGGCAGAGTGGAAATTCACAACTGGTGCAACCGAAGGCACTATCGAGCATACACGTACTGACAGTCTGATCACATGGACATATGCTACTACCGGCGCTACGTACACTATAGGCCCAAGATCTGAAATTGTTGCACCCTAATGACTACAATTATGTTTTATATTGTAATTGTATAGTAATGATTTAGCTGACTTTTATAGGGGCGGGAAGAAACCGCCCCTGTATAGTTTTTAAGTATACGTTCAGCTGCGATGAAG
>CBDUTM010000101.1:0-6204 GCA_965369985.1 uncultured bacterium
TTGGGGGAGATAAGCCTGTTATCCCCGGAGTACCTTTTGTCCGTTGAGCGACGGCGCTTCCATTCGCTACCGCCGGATCACTAAGTCCTACTTTCGTATCTGCTCCCCCTGTATGGGTCGCAGTTAAGCTCCTTTATGCCTTTGCACTCTACGCACGGTTACCAACCGTACTGAAGGAACCTTTGAGCGCCTCCGTTACAATTTAGGAGGCGACCGCCCCAGTCAAACTACCCACCAGACAATGTCCCGACGCCGGATTCACGGCGGTCGGTTAGAGCTCCAACATCACAAGGGTGGTATTTCAAGGTTGGCTCCACTTGTGCTAGCGCCCAAGTTTCAAAGCCTCCCACCTATCCTACACATATGAAGCTAAAGTCCAATGCCAAGCTATAGTAAAGGTTCACGGGGTCTTTCCGTCCTGTCGCGGGTAGCCGGCATCTTCACCGGCACTACAATTTCACCGGGGCCCTGGTCGAGACAGCGCTCAAGTCGTTGCACCATTCGTGCAGGTCGGAACTTACCCGACAAGGAATTTCGCTACCTTAGGACCGTTATAGTTACGGCCGCCGTTTACCGGGGCTTCGGTTCAAAGCTTCTTCCAACAAGTTGGAATAACAAATCCCCTTAACCTTCCGGCACCGGGCAGGTGTCAGTCTCTATATATCGTCTTGCGACTTTGCAGAGACCTGTGTTTTTAGTAAACAGTCGCTCGAGCCGTTTCTCTGCGACCCTTTTCGGCTCCGCCAGCAAGTGGCATCACCTAATAGGGGCACTCCTTCTCCCGAAGTTACGGAGTCATTTTGCCGAGTTCCTTAACCAGGGGTCTCCCGCGCACCTGAGGATTCTCTCCCCGCCTACCTGTGTCGGTTTGCGGTACGGTCACCTGTAGCTCTAACATAGAGGTTTTTCTTGGCAGCATGATTATGATCAGTTTATGCGCTAAGCGCTCCTATTCGCATCTCGGAGTTATGGTTCAGTGGATTTACCTGCCAAACCCTCCTACTTGCTTAAACCCGGACATTCAACACCGGGCTGATCTTTCACTTCTGCGTCACCCCATAGCTCAAACAAACTACTGGTGGTACGGGAATATTTAACCCGTTTCCCATCGCCTACGCCTTTCGGCCTCGGCTTAGGGTCCGACTAACCCTGAGCAGTCGAACTTTACTCAGGAAACCTTAGGCTTTCGGTGTCCCGGATTTTAACCGGGATTATCGCTACTTATGTCAGCATACTCACTTCCATCCCCTCCAGCATCTCTCGCAAGATACCTTCGATGGTGAATGGAACGCTCCTCTACCATCCATGTATCAACGGATTTTAGACCTGAACATCGTTTTGTCCGCCGCTTCCGGCAATCACCGAAGCGATTACTTTCCACTTTGCACTCTGCGATGGGTATCTATTTTCCTAACATGAATCCGCAGTTTCGGCGGTAAGCTTAGTCCCGTTACATTATCGGCGCATGATCCCTTGACTAGTGAGCAGTTACGCACTCTTTAAATGATGGCTGCTTCTAAGCCAACATCCTAGCTGTCTGTGCGACCACACATCCTTTCGCACTTAACTTACGCTTAGGGGCCTTAACTGGCGGTCTGGATTCTTTTCCTTTCGGTTGCGGAGCTTATCCCCCGCAGCCTCACTCCCGTATATTTTGTAAACGGCATTCGGAGTTTGATAGGAATTGGTACCCTTGTAAGGGCCCTAGCCCAATCAGTGCTCTACCTCCGTTACAATTCGTACGAGGCTGTCCCTAAAGACATTTCGAGGAGAACCAGATATCGCTGGGTTTGATTAGCCTTTCACTCCGATCCACAGTTCATCCAAGCCGTTTTCAACCGACCCTGGTTCGGACCTCCATCTCGTTTTACCGAGACTTCATCCTGACCATGGATAGATCACCCAGTTTCGGGTCTACCGCATACTACTAAATCGCCCAGTTAGGACTTGCTTTCGCTTCGGCTCCAGTCTTTAAACTTTAACCTTGCAGTATACGAGTAACTCGCTGACTCATTATGCAAAAGGCACGCCGTCACCTTCCCATCCCTAAAAAGGGTGGGTCAGCTCCGACCGCTTGTAGGCATACGGTTTCAGGTTCTATTTCACTCTCCGCTAGGAGTTCTTTTCGCCTTTCCCTCACGGTACTAGTTCACTATCGGTCACCGAAGAGTATTTAGCCTTTCCAGATGGTCCTGGTTGATTCTCACAAGATTTCTCGTGTCCCGTGATACTCGGGTGCGCTGACCAAAGAGCCTTACAGCTTTCGATTACGGGACTATCACCCTCTACGGTTTGTCTTTCCAGAACAATTCATCTAGTTATAAGGTTTTTGACTCTTCGAAGTCTCTGCAAAGACTTCCGTCAACGTCCCACTACCCCAATTTCACAACGCTTGCAGGCTATTACATGAAGTTGGTTTAGGCTCTTTCCCGTTCGCTCGCCGCTACTTGGGAAATCGTTTTTACTTTCTCTTCCTTGGGTTACTAAGATGTTTCAATTCACCCAGTTCTCTCTTATCCGACTATGTATTCATCGGTAAGTCTTCCAACATTACTTGGAAGGGGTTGCCCCATTCGGAAATCCCCGGATCTAAAGATGTGTGCTCCTCCCCGAGGCTTATCGCAGCTGGCCACGTCCTTCATCGACTTTCGGTGCCAAGGCATCCACCATACGCCCTTAGTAGCTTGACCACAATTCCTTGTAGTCATATCAATCGTATTTGTACTTCTGTATTCTACCCTTAAAACAGATTTCTCAATTGTCAAAGAACACTCTCATTGGCCCTAAATCAATATTTGGGGCATCAGAAAATATAGCACTATCTACATTTCCTGTCAAGAATTATTTTGCGTTTTACGTGGATAATTTCAGATAGTTTACTCCCTCCCGCACATACATCCCCAAAAAAGAAAAACTGCCCCCTCGGGCAGTCATTTTGTGGAGCCGATCGGGATCGAACCGACAACCTCCCCGCTGGAGCGGGGCGCTCTCTCCGACGGAAATAAAACCTTCGTTTTTAACTTTAACTTAAAGAGTATCTATCCAACAGTTGGCAATGCAAGACTTTCAATGTAATTCAATACACGTTCAGGGCGTTTCATTCGCTTCAATTTATATTCCAATTTCATTGCTTCTGAACGACTCTTACAGTGGACCTTTTTCTCTACCTTCCATGGCCCTCGCTTACGTGTATATTTGCTCTTCCCACGTTGGTGTTCAGCTAATCTTCTCTCAACATTGTCTGTGTGACCTATATACAAACGACCACTGGACTCACTTATAAGCACGTAAACGTAATACATATATCTATGTTATATCAGATGGAAATATAATGTGGAGCCGATCGGGATCGAACCGACAACCTCCGCCGTGCAAGGGCGGCGCTCTCCCAGTTGAGCTACGGCCCCAAAATTTCTTGGGATTATAGATTTCAGATCATCTATAATTGCAGGGCTAAGTTAGATGATCGGGTACAGACTATCAAGAAGCATATTTCCCAAAAAGCACAAATTTAATTTACTTCAACAGAATCATCTTCTTCGTCTGCACGCTGTTGCCGGCAAAAAACCTATAGATATATAATCCAGAGGAAAGCTCATTACCTCTTTTATTTTTTCCGTTCCATTTGATCTGATACTTGCCGAGCTTCTGATCTCTGACCTCGAATCGGAATACTTCCTGACTCAATAAATTGTATATCAGCAGCTTCACATCGCTTTGTGAAGGTAACGAATATTGTATGGTCGTTTCAGCGTTGAACGGGTTAGGAAAGTTTTGGGACAGCTCAAATGTCTCCGGGATTCCTATCGCCTCCAATTCAGTTGGCACCTGAAAACGATATTCATCTACTCCAGCTTGAAGCGGATTGGCAAATCTTACAATAAACTCATCACCTGTGGACCATACGGAACCTCCACCCTGCTGGAAGAACAGCAGCCACGTGGCTGTTGGGTCATTTAGGGAGCGTATCGGAGCTGCGTCATCAGTATACTCCTTGTTAAGAATAACCATATAGTCTCTTCCGCTCATCCGCCAAATCCCATAGGTTGGACCAAAACGGTTCGTGTTTCTGTTCATCACAGCGACTTCTATCTGATGATGGAGTGAAGTGTCAGTACCATCTACATTCCATAACTCAAACGGAAGTCTCAACTGAACATTTTGAAATCCAGTCAAACTGGGTGCTCCAAAAGCATCGATTGACCATTGAGTGGAGTACTGACCGCCTTCGGTAACAGGACTGCCATTATCAGCAGCTACGCCGGTAAACCTCCATTCAAGATCCGGCTGAGCCTGATCAATGGTCGGTACCGGTGTACCTGATCCGAAAGTAGTATAAAATCCATCGGGATTGCCGAATAATGTCCCGTCACCCCACATACTCAAGTCGCCATCAGAAGGATCAGCATCCACTGTAAATTCCGTACTCTCGATTGTCTTTGGTTTTTTAAAGATCATATCCTCGAATACTAATTTGAACCCTTCTATTATAGGGATAGCGCTGCTAAATTTATCATCAGGAAATGGTATCGAATCGAGTAAGAGTGTAGAAGTTGAAAGATTCTCCAAATTGAATGAAAACTCTGAATTCACTTCATTAATTGTAATTTCATAGCTCTCGTTTGTCAAAGCCGAAGGATCGGCAACACGATATCCTACAATTCCCTGGGCACTTCCTTCCGTGTGCTCGGCAATTCTTATATCAGCGTTGAACGACAGTTCGGTGACGGTTTTCTGAAACTCAGTTACCCATTTATTGTGAAAATTGTCCACAATTAATATACTAAAATTCAGAAGATGACCGTTAGGTGTGACGTCCGAGAGAACGAAATATTGTTCCGGATTATCTTGCATTATAGTATTTCCCGGTGGTAAAGAATCAATCGTGGTAGCATCAATGAGACTTCTTAGTATAATATTATCATCAGAAGAGAATGTTGAGACCAACGCCGCACCGATACCGAGGTCGCTCCCGTTATTAATAACCGGATCGAAGCTGAATTTCTCCCCTGAATTGATAGCTCCATCATTATTTATATTATCATTCAGAATGATCAGGTCGTCCAATTCAATGGGTCCTAAAGTAGTGACGTTATCCACTATATGTAGCCATTTAACTGTATCTGCTCCTGAAATGATCAGTGCGTTTATGTACATCCCGTAAGGTCGCTGGTTCGTGAGCCACTTGACGCCCCATGTGCTGTCGCCTGCCTCTCCATCGCCATTATTGCCGTCATCAGATAATGATAAAGTGTTTTCCAAGACATCGTTGTAATTATATACTTCGGCTATCACTTCTTCAGCGCTGATGGAAAGATCTAAAGTTATAGTTAATTCTGCCTCTGACGAATTTGGCTGGATAACAGTTACACCCGGATCCGGAATCGGAGGAAATCCTTCATTATAAAATAAATGAGCGATAGATGCCCCTTTTCTGATCTTTTCGATACTCTCAAATCTGGTGTTTCCAATTCCTGCGATAAAGGCGATAACTATATCCTGTGTATCACCTAAAGCCATCTGGAACGGTCCGGTAGTTTGTAGCATAATACGGTCACCGGGTGGCTGCACGATTCCGTCTATCCATCCCGTCCCTGTAAGCGGATCGCCGTCCAGCCAGAACTTGGTCTCCTCACCTGTTATGGGATTTATTCTAAGTTCCTGCACCGGATACTCGGGACGGTGTAAAAAGCCTTCCATCAGATTGAACCAGTGAAGCGTTGCGGTGTAAACACCAAAACCTTCGCCAATTCCTCCGTCACCGCCTCCGAAAAAAGTAAATGAATTACTAACAAGAGTATCTGCACCTTTAACCGGTCCTTGAAGGAGGGCGTAACCAGCAGCAGGCGGAGCCAAACCATGATCAGCGTAGACGGCATCCTCTGATCTTCCATTATAGACGTAGCCCATCTGCAATGCGCTGTCCCAACCGACAAAATCATCGCCGAAATCACCCAGGTCGGGGTCAGACCACTGAGTCACATACATTGTGTCAATGGTAGCAGTAGGCGATCCGCCGATCTGTCCCGTATATATCAGCCGAACCCTCTTGAAAATTGTACTTCCTAAGGGCAAGGTGATCGGAAAATCATACGCCCAGAGCGTCATCTGCATTTCCAGACCTATTGGTGGAGAGCCCGCCAGTATAGCATTAACGTCCGCGTCAAGGTCATTCGCAACGAACCAGATGGTCTGTGATGCGCC
>CBDUTM010000102.1:0-6198 GCA_965369985.1 uncultured bacterium
ACGGCATACGCTATTGTCCTCAGTGATTGTAGTTCGAGTTGTGCTCTTCCGATATATAAATCTCCGATCACTGGGTAAACAGGAACTAAAAAACGTCGATGAACCGATGGAAGTATATGCAATTGAAAGTAGCTCGGGCGTTGAAGCGGCTAAGTCCGCAGTAAAAAGCAGGCCGGTAGTTTCTGAAGCAAAAGTATCAAATGGTCAAAATTCCAAAAAGCTGATATACGGGAGCGCCATCGCTGTTGCGATAATACTCGCAATAATGTGGGGGAATCCATTTTCGCCTTCCGGCGAAAGAGCGCTCGAAGCGTCGGGGGAGATTCGCTCTATCGCAGTACTCCCGCTCGATAATATGTCCAATGATCCCGATCAGGAATATTTCAGTGACGGAATGACAGAAGCATTAATAGCGGACATAGCAAAGATACGCTCCTTAAAGGTTATCTCCCGAACGTCAATTATGCGGTACAAGGGAACTGATAAATCACTTCCCGAAATCGCAAGAGAACTGAAAGTAGATGCGATCCTTGAAGGATCGGTCATGCACGCTGAGGGTGAAGTGAGAATAACGGCTCAGCTGATCCGTGCTGCCACCGATGAACATCTTTGGGCAAATAGTTATACTGATAAGCTGGAAAATATACTCTCTCTCCAAAGTAAGATAGCTCGAGCGATCGCTGAAGAGATCAAAGTGACACTTTCGCCTGAAGAAAAAAAGAACATCGGAGGCGAACGCAAGGTAGATCCGGATGCGTATAACCTTTATTTACAGGCACAAAAAATCGATCGATGGGTTGATCTCGATAGAACAGGAGAAGCAATAGAGTTGTTAGAAAAAGCACTGGTCATTGACGAGAATTTTATCGAGGGATGGATAGATTTGTCGGATAGAATATCGATTGATCATTTTTCAGGTACTGAGGAGAGGATAAAACCCATTAGTCGGGCGGAAGAAGCGCTTGCAAGAGCCAAAAATCTTGATCCCATGAAGATAGAAACTCAATTAGCAGAAGGTCACTTCTATTACTACGGCAACAAAGATCTGGCTAATGGCTTAAAGGCTTATTACAGAGTCTTAAAAAATGATCCTAATAATTCAACTGCGTTAGAACATGTAGGTTACGTGCAACGAAGAATGGGTAAATGGGAGGCATCTCTCGAAAAATTTTTGGAAGTATACAAGAAAGATCCTTATAACGCCGATTTGGGCAGATCCATAGCAGACAGCTATCGCTTTATGCGGGATTTTGAGAAGTCCGAATTATTTTATAAAAGAGTATTAGAGTTTGAACCGAAGTTTACTCAATTGTACGTTGACTTAGCTCGGCTTGCTTATCAAAAAACAGGAAATCCGAAAAAAGCTTTAGCCGCAATGGAAGGTGCATCTTCAGTGACCAGGCCGGATTACTATTCGGCGCATAAGTCTATGTATTTCGCGTTAGATGGGAACCTGGAAGCGGCGCTGAATGAGATTAATTCTGTTTCGGATAGTGATCTTCAAATTAGCTCCGATCTGAGTATTCGTAATTATTTAATTGGCGAAGTTTACTATTTTTTCGGTGATGGTGAAAAATCAAGAGAACATTTATCATTGTTTTTGCCTGACATTCAAAGAGCAGTCGAAGATGCGCCGAAACAAGATTTTTGGCTTGAATTACTTTCGTTTACATATGCACACTTAGGAGATAAAGACGGAGCAATTTCTGCTGCGATGAAACTTGTTGAATTATTACCTATTTCCGAGGATGCGATGTGGGGTTCCGGAAATGAATCTAGTTTAGCACAGATATACATTATGGTCGGTGAATATGATAAGGCATTAAGCAAGATAGAATTTCTGTTGACCATTCCGAGTCCTATTAGCGTGGAAGCACTGGAAGTATATCCTGTATGGGAGCCCCTGCAAGATCTTCCCCGTTATAAAGAAATTATTAAAAAATATAGCCCGGAAGCATGACCGATTCACCCAAAAGAAAATTAGCCGCCATCATGTTCACCGATATGGTGGGCTACACCGCTCTTATGCAGCAAGACGAAGATAAGGCGAGGGAGCTCATTGAGAGGCACAGAGCTCATATGAAGCCGTTCGTAGAAAAATATGGCGGTGAGATAATTCAATTTGTGGGTGATGGAACGTTTTGCAGGTTTGACAGCGCCATTGAAGCGGTCCGCTCTGCTCTGGAAATACAAAAAGTCCTCGAGCTGGAACCTGATATAAATTTGAGGATAGGTATTCATGTAGGTGATGTAGTAGTAAAAGGGGATGAAGTTTATGGAGACGGTGTGAATGTCGCTTCCCGAATTGAACCTCTTGCGAATGCGGGTGGCATTTGCGTTAGCGACAAAGTTTATGACAACCTAAAGAATCAGCAGGGAATGAAGATCACTCCGTTAGGGGAGAAGGAGCTGAAAAACGTTGAGGAATCTCTAAAGGTTTATTCAATTGAATCGGCATCTGCTGATGCAGCTGAAAAGCCTTCAGAATCTCAATTCAGCGAGCCAAAAAAAAATGCAAGTAAACCAACTACAAATAAATTAATTTATATTGCCTCGGGAGCGATATTTCTGATCATAATATTAGCCTGGCTATTCCCTGTGTTTGAGTCAAGCAATAAATCGCTTGAAGCATCGGGCGAGATTCGTTCGATAGCAGTTCTGCCTTTGGATAATTTGTCCAATGATCCCGATCAGGAATATTTCAGTGACGGAATGACGGAGGCTCTGATTGCGGATATCGCGAAGATACGTTCGTTAAAGGTAATCTCCCGCACATCTGTTATGCGGTACAAGGGTTCGGATAGACCGCCTCTTCCGGAGATCGCAAAAGAATTGGGAGTGGATGCTATCCTTGAAGGATCTGTATTGCATGCCGAAGGC
The DNA here is from genome assembly GCA_965369985.1 of uncultured bacterium. Lineage (GTDB taxonomy): Bacteria > Fidelibacterota > SORT01 > SORT01 > SORT01 > JACZTG01. The sequence continues at coordinate 2,881 of CBDUTM010000102.1, forward strand.
GATGTGAGAATAACAGTTCAGCTTATTCGTGCTTCCACGGATGAACATCTCTGGGCTGACAGCTACACAGATAAATTAGAAAATATTATGATGCTTCAATCCAGGATAGCAAGAGCCGTGGCTACTGAAATAGAATATACTCTTTCGCCTGAAGAGGAACGTAATCTCTCATCGAAAACGAAAATTGATCCAAAAGCTCACGAAGCGTACTTAAGAGGTAGATATTTCTGGAACTTGCGGACAGGCGATGACATCAAAAAGGCACTGACATTTTTTCAAGAAGCAGTAAAAATTGAGCCGTTATATGCGCTTGCTCATGTGGGAATTGCAGAAAGTTATGGGCTACTTCACACATATACTGGTGCGCCTTCAAAAGAAATATATCCAAAGGCTAAGGCAGCAGCGCTGAAAGCTCTGGGAATTGATCCCAATCTCGGAGAGGCTCACATATCTATCGCTCTAGCCAATTTTGAATACTTTTGGGACTGGGAAGCAGCTGAAGCTGAATATAAGAAAGGATTGGAGCTGAGCCCCAATTATGCTACCGGTCATCAATGGTATGCGGAATTTCTAATGATGATGGGCAGATTTGATGAAGCGAAAATTGAAACAAAAATTGCGAGGGAATTAGACCCTTTATCTATGATAATTTTATTTGAAGAAGCACTTGTATACCATTGGTCCGGGGATATTGATTCTGCACGAAGTGCTATGGATAGAAATATTGAACTATATCCCGAATTTTTCGGGATGTATGTGAGAAAGGCCGAACTCCACTTTAGCGAGGGTGAATATGATGAAGCTAGTCAGATGTGGTTAAAAGCAGCTGAATTACAAAACTTTTCTGAAAGTGAATTAGAGGCAATGAGAGAAGCTGTTGAGTTATCCGATTTCAAAGGATTTATAAAAGTCAAGCATGAGATCGACATGAAGCAAATGCCAATAATTCCCAATGCATTAGCATTTAATTATTATATGATGGGTGATTATGATAAATCACTTGACTGGCTTGAGCGTGCGGTTGATGAACGTAATTTCCGGATGACTCATATTAATGTGAGTCCTGATTATTCTGATCCTGCCTTTCGTTCCAATCCGAGGTTTCAGGCGATTCTTAAGAAGATGAATTTTCCGGAGGTAGATTCACCCTCTTGAGGGGTGATACATAATGACCGAATCTCCCCAAAGGAAACTTGCCGCAATTATGTTCACAGATATGGTGGGTTATACGGCTCTCATGCAGAAAGATGAAATTAAAGCCAGAGAGCTCATACAGCGGCATCGTGATCTGATGAAGCCCCATATCAATAAGCACAACGGCGAAGTGATTCAGTATGTGGGCGACGGGACTTTCTGTCGGTTTGACAGTGCTATCGAGGCTGTGAATGCCGCTGTTGAAATTCAAAAAGTTCTCGAATTAGAAGACGAAGTAAACCTCCGAATCGGTATCCATATCGGCGATGTAGTGGTGGAAGGCGACGAAGTTTACGGTGATGGAGTGAACGTAGCGTCCCGCCTCGAACCGCTGGCAGATCCGGGTGGCATCTGCGTTTCTCATCAGGTATATGAAAATATAAAGAATCAATCCGACTTAAAATTAGAATCGCTTGGTGAGCAGAATCTGAAAAATGTTGATGAGCCGATGGAAGTATTCACTGTAACGAAAGAAGAAGCGCCCGAGCAAATACAGCCGCTCTCCACCACAGAGAAAAGCAGCCGTAAAACTATGTACGGTGCAATTGCTGCCATAATTTTATTTGTCGGCGTTTTAGCCTATCTGAATTTCAATGGTGATCGCGGCTCCGGATCAAAAATATCAAAAGCCGATGTATCCAAAGCATCCATTGCTGTTCTGCCATTTGAAAATATGAGTTCCGATCCTGAAAACGAATATTTCAGTGACGGAATAACGGAAGAGATAATCAACGCGCTTACGAAAATTAAAGGTCTTCGGGTAGCAGCTCGAACTTCCTCTTTTAGGTTTAAGGGAGAAAAAATAGATATTCGTGAAGTTGGGGAAAAACTGAACGTCAAAACCGTTCTTGAAGGAAGTGTGAGAAAATCCGGGTCAAAATTGCGCATTACCGCGCAGCTAATTAATATTGAGGATGGTTACCATATCTGGTCTGAAACCTTTGAGCGTGAAATGTCTGATGTCTTTGCGATTCAGGACGAGATTTCACTTTCAATTATGAACAGGTTGAAAATTGAATTTTCGGGAAGCGATGAAATTTCAGTGACTGAACGACATAGCGAAAACATTGAAGCATATAATCTGTATTTAAAGGGACGTTTTCAATGCCTCAAGAATACTAAAAGCGGTGTGACCAGGGGCATCGAATATTTAGGTAATGCGCTCGATATAGACCCTGACTACGCATTAGCATATGCAGAAATTGCAAATTGTTACTCTACAATAGGATACTTCCATAGTGACATGATGCCTATTAAGGATGCATATTTAAAAGCGTCGGAAGCAGCGGAAAGTGCCTTAAAAATTGATGACGATCTGGCGGAAGCGCACGCCTCTTTAGCATACATAAAACGGACATATGATTGGGATTGGGAAGGCGCAGGGATTGAATATAATCGTGCTATGGAACTTAATGCTAACAAAATAGATACTCGTTGGTTATACGCTTTGTATTTAGCTGCAGTGGGGAGATTTGATGAAGCTGTCAAAGAAGCTAAAACCGCCCTGGAACATGATCCTATATCGCATAATGCAAATGTTGCTCTCGCAAGAATATTTTACTACAATCGCCAATATGACAAAGCGATCGCTCAATCAAATATATTGCTTGAGATGAATCCGAACTCTACCGCAGGACATTCTATAATCGCAAATGTCTACGAACAAGAAGGCAGATATGATGAGGCAATTGAGCGCTATGTATTGTCAGGTAGCCTCACCGGATCAAACGTTGAGGCGTATTGGGAATCTCATCAGACTTTTGAGATAACCGGTTGGGAAGAGTATTGGCAAGAAGTTCTTGAGTGGGTTGAAAGCTACCCGGAGCCGGAGCGTATATCATCTATCATCAGAGCAGTACTTTATACTCGCCTTGGTCAGAAAGACAAAGCGTTAGATCAGTTAGAGCTCGCCCTTGAAAAGCGAGAAGGTGAATTAGTCTATATAAACGTGAATCCAAGATTTGACAACCTGCGTTCAGACCCAAGGTTCACTGCTATACTCAAAAAAATGGGTTTGGAGCAATAAGTGGCAGAATCTCCCAAAAGAAAATTAGCCGCAATAATGTTCACCGATATGGTGGGCTATACGGCTCTTATGCAGGAAGATGAAGAAAAGGCGAGAGA
>CBDUTM010000103.1:0-6079 GCA_965369985.1 uncultured bacterium
ATTGTAATAAAATCTGACATTAAAAAATTATTATTTTTTTCTTGACAACGAATTATTTAAATGTAAATTAAAAGTGCTACAGAATTTTGTTTCAACTAACTGCAAAAAAATTCATCGAAGATATCTAAGCGGGAAACGATAAACAGAAACGAAAATAGGACAGACTGAAATAGGCTCAATTGCCGGGAAACTTAACAAATTTCTTAAAACATTTTAAAGGTTATCTAAAACATATAAACTTTTCAATTAAGCAGTCGAACAATCGAAACTAATTTTAAAAGGATAAGAATTAATGGAAACTGATATAAAAAAACTTCAAGCGATGAAAATTTCAGAGCTTTCAAAAATTGCATTAGAACTGGAGCTACCGGAGGCTTCAAGTAAGAAAAAACAGGATATTATTTTCGGAATACTCGAGGCTAAAACCGATAAAGAAAGTCAGATTCATTCAAGAGGTGTCTTAGAAATATTGCCGGACGGATACGGTTTTTTGCGCTCGGTGGATTACAATTATCTTCCGGGGCCTGATGATGTATATATTTCACCTTCACAAATAAAAAGATTTAGCCTTAAAACCGGAGATACGATTTCCGGGCAAATTAGGCCGCCTAAAGATAATGAGCGTTTTTTTGCGTTACTTAAAGTGGAAAAGGTCAATGATGAAGACCCCGAAAAATCGAAGGGAATAGTCTTATTCGATAACTTAACTCCTCTTTATCCGGAAGAAAAAATTGATCTTGAAACCGATCCGAATGGTTATTCAATGCGAATAATGAATCTGCTTACTCCAATAGGCAAGGGTCAGCGAGGACTTATCGTTGCTCAGCCGAAAACCGGCAAAACAATATTGCTTCAAAAAATCGCTAACAGCATTACGCGAAATCATCCTGAAATAATATTGATAGTGCTGCTAATAGATGAACGTCCTGAAGAGGTAACAGATATGCAGCGTTCGGTGGATGCAGAAGTGATTTCATCAACTTTTGACGAGCCGCCTGAAAGGCATGTTCAGGTTGCAGAAATGGTTCTTGAAAAATCGCGCCGGCTTGTTGAATACGGCAAAGATGTCGTCATACTTCTTGATAGTATCACACGCCTTGCAAGAGCTCATAATACGGTAGTGCCTCACAGTGGGAAGATTCTTTCAGGTGGTGTGGATTCAAATGCTCTCCACAGACCGAAAAGATTCTTCGGAGCGGCGAGAAACGTTGAAGAGGGGGGAAGTCTCACTATCATGGCGACTGCACTGATTGACACGGGAAGCCGAATGGATGATGTGATCTTTGAAGAGTTTAAGGGAACAGGCAATATGGAACTTGTTCTTGAGCGCAGACTCAGTGACAGAAGAATATTTCCTGCCATTGAGCTCAATCGTTCCGGTACGCGAAAGGAAGAGCTTCTTCTGTCGAAAGAAGAGTTGAACAGACTATGGATATTGAGAAAATTCTTAAGCGATCTTAATCCCGTGGAAGGAATGGAATTCCTTCTGCAAAGAATGAAGCGCACCAAAAGTAATAAAGAATTTCTTGCCTCTATGAGTGACTGGAACTAATTTAGACAGAATTCCCACTGATTTAAAAGGAATTCCATTTTTAGTTAATTCGGAACTTGGTATATACGCCTAAGGCTTTAAGGGGGCCTTATCGATGGAATCGATTCATATCAATATAATAAGGATCAAAATAAGTGCATCAGGTAAAATTTCGAGTCATCATTTTAGAGCATTTATGCTTAAAAAATATTCTGATACCAATTTAGCAAGCTTATCTGAAGGGTATGCGGATAAAGTGAAACACATCCCACTGATCCAATACAAAATAATTGATGAAAATCCATTTATTTACGCCATGGAAGAAGGAGTGGAAGCGGTTAAAGAAATCCTTCCTGATCTTAAAGAACTTTATTTAGGGCATAAAAATTACACTGTTAATGAGATAAGCGAAGAAGAATCCGACGTTGAATTAGGCATGAGCCAAAAACGCAGAAAATATAATTTTGAAACTCCCTGGCTCGCTTTCAGCGAATTGGATTATAGTGAGTTTAAATATCTCTATCAGGAGGAGCGATCAGCGGCACTTTCAAAAATGCTTATCAGAAATATTCTCGGAATTGCGAGAGCGTTCGAGTGTGAAATTGATTCAAGGATAAAAGTTAGGCATACCCTAAATGAAATTCCTTCGTTTAAACTCGGCACCACGCTGCCGGGGTTTGTCGGAGATTTTGAAACAAATTTTCAGATTCCGGTTCATCTCGGGTTAGGTAATATGTCTGACAGAGGTTTCGGAAGCGTCGTCTTAAAGTAATATCCAAGTTATTCTTCTTGCGGTGAAGGGTATATGAACTTATATTCAGCAGCTGTAAGGAAACATAAAATGATAAAATTATCAGACAGAATAAATAATATTCAGCCGTCAAAAACTATGGCTGTTATGGCAATGGCGGCGGACTTAAAGTCTAAAGGTGTTGACCTTATTGATTTAGGCGCCGGTGAGCCGGATTTTCCTACTCCCGAGCATATTAGGATCTTAGGTAGAGATGCAATGGAAGCAGGCTACACCAAATATACTAAAGTAGATGGTATTGTTGAGCTCAAGGAAGCTATAGCCGCAAAATTTGAACGAGATAATGGTCTGAAATATTCATTGAATGAAATAACCGTCACCGGAGGAGCAAAACAGGCTATCTTCAATGGGATTATGGCGACTATTAATCCCGGTGACGAAGTGATTATTCCTGCTCCGTACTGGGTATCTTTTCCGGAAATAGTTAAAATGGCGGACGGAGTTCCTGTCATCGTGCAGCTTGATCCGAACAACAGCTATCGAAGCACAGAAGAACCATTTGAGAATTATATCACGGATAAAACAACCGCAGTGATATTGAATTCACCTTCAAATCCTGTCGGTTCGTTGCTTGATGATGATTTTATCGAAGATGTCATAAATGCGGCGCAAAAACATAACTTGCTTATTATCTCAGATGAAACCTATGAGCGTATAACATTTGACAGGGCATATAAAAGTATCGCATCCTACGATGGAGGATACGACTTAACATTGACGGTCAACTCAATGTCAAAAACATATTCGATGACAGGCTGGAGGATCGGCTTCGCCGGAGGCGAGGGAAATTTGATCAAAGCGATGGGTAAAATACAATCGCAGAGCACGTCAAACGCAAATTCTATTGCTCAAAAAGCATCTGCAGGAGCTTTAAATGGCGACCAATCCGTGGTTGTTTCAATGAAAAACGCTTATATGGAAAGAAGAGACTTGATTTACAAAGGTCTGAGTGAACTTCCCGGAGTGGAAGTAATAAAACCTGAAGGGACTTTTTTTATATTCCCGGATATCAGCTCATTTTTCGGGAAGTCTGCTAACGGAAAGGCTATTAATAACTCAACAGATATATCAGAATATTTAGTAGAACAAGCGAAAGTAGTTGTCATACCCGGAGTAGCATTTGGTTCGGATAACAATATACGAATTTCATTTGCTGCATCGAATGAAGTATTAACTGAAGGCGTCACGCGAATAAGTGATGCTCTTAACTTATTGAATTAATGACGGAGGAAGAAAGTGAAAAAAGATATACATCCGGAATATACATTGCAGACAGTAACATGCGCCTGCGGAAATACTTTTGAGACTCGCTCAACAGCCAGCGATTTACATGTTGAAATCTGTTCAGAATGTCATCCATTCTTCACTGGAAAACAGAAATTAGTTGATTCTGCCGGTAGAGTAGAAAAATTCCGAAGAAAATATGGCATAAAAGAAGAAACAGAAGCTTAAGAGAATATATCATTATTATTGGGCGCCGGAATAATTTTTTTCGGCGCCCGTTTTAATATAATAAAATGGAAAAGAAGAAAAGAATACTTGTCGGTGGTCAGGCGGTTATTGAGGGCGTGATGATGCGTGCTCCCGGCGCTTACTCTACTGCTGTTCGAAGAGAAAACGGTGAGATTGAGGTAGAGAGGCACGAATTCACATCAATATTGGAAAAAAGAAAGCGGCTCAATATACCCGTATTAAGGGGTATAATTGCACTATTTGAAACGATGAAGATCGGTTTTGCAACCTTGCAATGGTCAGCAGATAAAAATATGGAAGATTTAGAGCCTGATAAAGAAACTAAAGCGCCCGGTAAGCTCGCAAAAGCCGGTACGCTTCTGTTTGCGTTATCTCTCGGACTGGGAATATTTTTTATTCTCCCATTGTTTTTAACTACAAAATTTTTCAATGTGGAAAAAGAAGCATTGGAATTCAATCTGGTTTCAGGTTCCATTAGGATCACACTCTTTTTGGTCTATATCGGTCTGATATCTTTGGCAAGCGATATCAAGAGACTATTTATGTACCATGGAGCAGAGCATAAGATGATTTTCGCATTTGAGTCAGGATGCGAACTATTGCCATCTGAAGCGTTGCCGTTCACACGGTTTCACCCGAGATGCGGAACAAGTTTTTTACTAATTGTGATGATAGTATCCATTATGGTTTTTGGGATAATAGATACGGTTTTACTCGGTTTTATAGGAAAAATTAACCTTGGAATGCGCTTGCTAACGCATTTACCGTTTATTCCTTTTGTGGCGGGAGTGGGATTCGAAGCAATTAAACTTTCCGGTAAGTACGGGAGCACAAAGATAGGAAGAATAATCATAGCACCCGGTTTGTGGCTCCAAAGGCTGACTACTAAAGAACCCGATGAATCACAATTGGAGGTCGCGGCGGCGGCTCTTAAATCCGCTCTCGGAGATAAATATGATGATTTTGTCGGGAAAAAATTTGAAGCGGACGCGGTTTAATGAGCTCAATTCAAAGTTTAGAGCAGGTTCTAAAGCGATATGATGAATTATCCACTCTACTAAGCGACCCGGCAGTGATGGCTGACAACAAAAGATATCGCGGTCTGGCAAAAGAGCATAGTGATATTGCGCCAATTGCGAAAAAAGCTGAAGAGATCACTGAACTCCGCAAAAAAATATCAGAAGATGAAGAAATTATCGGGGGATCAGATGAAGAACTAAAAGAATTAGCGGAGGAAGAACTTAAAGAATTAAACGGTACTCTGAGACCTCTCGAGGACGAAATCAGAGAACTCCTTTTACCCAAAGATCCTGATGATAACAAGCGTGCCGTATTGGAAATTCGGGCGGGTACAGGAGGCGATGAGGCAGCTATTTTCGCTGCTGATCTATACCGGATGTATACGAGATATCTTGAGAGGGAAGGCATCAAAATTGAAGTTCTTTCGAGCAGTCCTACAAATATGGGTGGATTTAAAGAAGTGATATTTTCTGTATCGTCGGACGGTTCTTACGGTGATCTAAAATTTGAAAGTGGAGTCCACAGGGTTCAGAGAGTGCCTGCGACAGAAACAAGCGGGCGTATTCATACTTCCGCAGCTTCGGTTGCTGTTCTTCCCGAGGCAGACGAAGTGGATGTGGAGATAAAGCAAAACGAAATAAAGGTAGATGTCTTCAGGTCTTCAGGTCCCGGCGGACAAAGTGTAAACACAACTGACTCGGCGGTCAGAATAACTCATCTTCCCACAGGATTGGTTGTATCGTGTCAGGATGAAAAATCCCAGCACAAGAATAAAGCCAAGGCATTAAAAGTATTGCGTTCTCGCTTACAGGAACTTATGAAGGAGGAGCAAAACAGTGAAATTGCTGCCGAACGGCGTTTGATGGTGGGGAGCGGAGACAGAAGCGCAAAGGTAAGAACATATAATTTCCCACAAAACCGGGTTACGGATCACAGGATTAATTTAACTCTATATAGTTTATCTGAAATAATGGATGGTGATTTGAATGAGCTTATAGAGACCAATAAGCAAGAAATGCGGGCAAGATTAATTCAAGAATTGGAGAAAGATAAATAACGTATATGCCGGATGCTCAACAAAAATGGAATATAAAGGAAATATTAGATTACTCGGAGGATTACTTAAAATCCAATGGTATTGAGTCTCCGAGAGTCGAAGCAGAATGGCTTCTCTCGCACGCTTTGGGCAACCGAAGAATTGATTTATACCTCCAGTTTGACCGACTACTTTCTTCATCTGAATC
>CBDUTM010000104.1:0-6063 GCA_965369985.1 uncultured bacterium
GAATCCTTTTTTAATGTGCTCCAATAATTTTACTTCAATGACAGATTTGCAAGCTTCATTATCCCAACCCTGCCAACCTTCTTCTGCTTTTGAAAATAGTTTCTTTATCATCTCGTCTGCTATTTGATAGGCCAAAATAGTCAAAGCTTTTTTTTCTGCCTCTATAGGTTTAGTCATAATATTTCTGAAACGTTCTACTTTAATCATTAGTAAATCCTCCTCACTTCATGGTTTTTTATCATTCCAGCCTTAAGCAATAATTCATATGCTTCCGGACATTCTTTTTTTATCGCTTCTGGGCCTATCAATGTTCCCTGGCTATATTTCGATTGACTACAAATCTTATCTCCGAACTCATCGGCGAGCTCTTTATTTTCTCCAATAAATAACCCGAGGGAATTAGTATAATCATCGATCTGATTCTGGATCTTCTTTTTTTTCGTACGTGCTTTTTTAAGTCGGTCCTTAATATCCCAGGCGATAAGCGCCTTCTCTCCCATGATAGTAAATCGATTATTATTTATTTCAGGACATAATTTACTAACATCTCCGAATGTCCGGGGAGTCGGTGGAATATCTTTAACCAGGCAGCGCATAAAGCGGGATCCTATTTCAATGAGTTTGGCCTGAAGTTCTTTATTCCCAGGAACATTGAAAGTGTAGAAATTGTTTGTATCGATCAGAGCACAAACATCAGCATCTTGAATGTTATAGACGGCTTGTTGCCATTGCACTTGGGTATAAACTTTCATCGACAAGCCCGATTGAGTAGGATCTCCCGGATCGTAGCCGTCCATTTCTTCACGTCTTAAATTTGCAAAACGTCCACCTGATTTTGCTTCAATGATTCGAGGAAGTGTTGTTTCTATATCAGCATTTGTTTTTATTTTGCCATTTGTATAGCTTGTTTTTGTAAATGATTTGAAATGAATCAATTGAGATTTCACACAATCTGCATGAGCAATCATCCAAGGTAAATCAGGATGTCGGCATTCAGTGAAAGGATGATATTTTGTTTTCGGTTTCCATCCAGGTCCACGGTCAAACATATTCCGGGTGTAATCCACAAGAAACTTATAAGCAATCTTCGGACCCGCTTCATTTTTAATACGCTTATAAAGAATAATAGGCTCATGCAGATGACCAAACTCAGTGCGCTCATTTCCTTGAAATCCTTTATCTATACCAGTTTTCTGACGCCACAAATCAAGAGCAGTCGTTTTCGTCAATCCTAAAATAATAGGAACTTCCGATGCTCCGATGTAATGGCCTTCTAGTGATCGCACGGTTTTTCCGGAGTGCATGAATGTGTAATTATTCATCCAGTACATTCCTGTAAGTCTTTATATGCCTTTAGCATTTCTACTACATCGCCCGACGCAATAGCACGTTCTCCATTGTTTATATCCACCTGTATCATTGTAGCTCCGAAATTGCCTGTAGGAATCTTTTCATATTCCTTTTTTAATTCTCGGCATCTATTCATTTCTTTCTGTAATCCTTCGATTAAATTCATCATTCACTCCTTCGGAATTGAAATATATTTTAATGGGTTTACCAATTTCCCATTTATCTTCAATTGAAAATGTAAATGAGGACCGGTAGATATTCCGGTATTCCCGATCCGGCCAAGAACTTGACCTTGTATTACTTTATCCCCATCTAAAATATATGCTTTCGATAAATGATGATATTCTGATTCATTTCCATCATCATGATGTAAGAGAATATATTCGCCTTTTATTGGATCATTTAACCAATGTTCTACCCATCCAGAAGTAATGGCAATAGGACGAGCCAGCCAAGTTTCTTTTGAATGATTCACTCCCCACATATCGTCACCCTCATGATATCCGTCCGACAGGCCGCCTGCTTCAGAGTCATCGCGTTCACCGAAAGGAGAAGTCAATTTCGATGGTCCCGGAATCCAATCTTCTATATGGATCGGCCATAGATAATCTAATTCGATTCGTTTCTGTTTTATCGTTTCCCTGGCTAAAACAATCTTACTAAGCTGTCGATTTTCTTTTTGCAACGTTTCAATTACTATGGCGTCCCGTTGAGCATTCTCTTGCGCGTTGTCAATAATTAATCCGGAAAATACAATGGCACTATATACTGTTACGAATAATAACCATTTCATATTTCACCTCTCAAATAAACAATGCTATCAGAAATATAGCAAAACACAAGGTCATAAATATAATATAGAAACGAATTGCAAATTGTTTTTCAGTCATAAATTACTCCATGATTTTTTCTTAATTACATTCCATATTGTATTTATACAGACATGATATATATTCGCTATTTCTAAAACTTTAATTCCAGAAACATATATACTTCTTATTTCTTTTACTATTTTAGGATTTAATTTAGTAATTGATCTGTTTTGGGCTTGTTCTTTTGGAGTTACCCATCTGCAATTCCCGGGCTCATAATTTCCATCGTTATCAATTCTATCTATTTGATGATATTTTGAAGGCCGCGGGCCCATATCATCGTAAAATGATTTGAAAGATTTTTTCCATTTCTTACATACTTTTATGCCCCTACCGGAATAATAAGAGTAGTCCTTTTTATTTAAGCTAATACATCTTGATTTCATTTTTGCCCAAACATTATATTCTGGAGAATTTCTAAGACCATGTTTAAAATTATATGGTTTATCCCATTCATATAATGGATCTCCATGGGTAAGAAATCTTTGATAATGCATTTTGCAGAAACCGCGAGAATTATGTTTTTTGTTGCATCCGTTTATACTACATATTTTCATAACAAATAAAAAAGCCCTTTCGGCTCTACTGGTTGACACGTTGATAATCGCGCAGATAAGACGATTAAAAACCCCAGCAAAGCCGAAAAGGCTCTGTAATTTATTTATCTGCTTGTAATCCTGTGTCAGAGGATAGGATATTCTATAACAGTTTAATGTATCTGTCAACATATTATTTACAAGATTCACATAAATGAATCCAGGATCCATTTTCTTTCTTTAATATCCAGCCGTTTTCATTAAGCCAATCTTTAAACTTGAAAACCGGCTTATCAACTTCCAGAGTTTTTTCACAGTCTTTACCATCGCACATTATGACCGTTCTAATACTCATTTATTTCTCCTCATGAAATTTTCTTATGAATGGATAAATAGTAAATGATGCAATGAAATAATACATAATATGCAGCCATGTAGGAAGTTCGTTTAAATACGGATATCCAAAGGCTGCGAAAATCATTAAACATCCAATCACATGAATTGCAATTTTTAACTCTTTCATATTACACTCCTTATATCGATCATCATTCTCTCGATGATCTTTCTCATTTCTGCTATCTTCTCATAGCTTTTTTTAAATCTGCAGTTTTGGCATTGTGATCTTATTTGCATTTCGCAGGAAATACAGTCCTGAATATCATGAAAACAGTTTGCACAGGTCATTTACGCATTTCCAGAAATGAAATGTATTGATATTCTGTAATGGTCTTTATTGATTTACACCAGTACGTTTGTATTCCCGGTTTTGCATATTCGCAATGAATACAAAAAGGTACTTTGCTGTCCTTTCTATCTTTGTCTACAAATCTACCGTAAACGATTTGATCATCACCGTTGATATCATCAGACATTCCTACTACTGCTTGTAATTTCTTCATTATCTTTTCCTTTCATATTCCGGTTGGCAAGTTGCGCAGGTCATTTTTCATTCTCCATGGGTTCATAACAAGACAATTCGCCTATATTATAACATTGGAATATGCCATTTATTCGACCTCTATTTTTACAAAATTGTACTTTTTTAGGATTGCCTTCATTTCCAGGTCCCTCTGTCCATCTTGCTCCGCGTTCCCAATATCGTACACGACAAGAAAAATCTGGTACTTCAATAATTTCACAATCTAAATAATTGTCATCATAATCAAGATGCTTACATTCTTTCATCCTTTTCTCCTTTCATATTCTGGCTCAATATATTCTCGCCATATCTTTTCCGTATAAGTCTTTTTTCCCATCATGCGCATTATCGAATTGAATCTCTCCCGGGCACCCTCGTCTCCATTTCTGAGAGCTCGGAGCGTACGGTCAATCAATTCCGCTTCTGATTGTCCGTTTCCGTATTCAAGGATATCTGCCGCTTCAATGCTGCAATCACCGAGATTTGGCGGTTTAACAATTTCAAGCGGAGCAGATAAAATGATAGGTTGTTTCTCATCAGTGGCCGGAGTATCTCTAAAAATAAATCCGCAATATTTACAATACCGAGGATTACCCATAAGAACCGCAAAACAATCCGGACATTCAGTCTGTTTAATTTCTTTTTTCTTTTCATTGATATTTCCCTTCAGGGACCATTCCCGGATAAGCAAAGGATGACCGTGCCGATAAACATTTCCGACTTGATCAATTATAAGCGCCTTATCTTTCCCGGGCGCCCGTCTTAATGCTCTGCCGATTTGTTGTAAATATATAATCAATGAAGTAGTCCGCCGGCGTAAGATAACGCCTGATAATATCGGTACATCAACTCCCTCAGAAATTACATCATAGGAACAAATGGCATTGAGTCTCCCGGTTCCAATATCATAGATATATTGCTTTCGTTTCTCCGGATCCATTTCTCCGTGTACAGTCTCGCACTTAAATCCTTCGGCTCTCATTGCGGAAGATACCGTTTCACAATCGGCAACTGATGCGCAGAAGATTACAACCGGAGCACCATGGAAATATTGTTTATACATTTCGACCGTTTCATTGACAATATATTTTTGTCCCATATTTTCAGTTTCAGTGTCTTTATTAAAATCACCTTTTTTCATTCGGCTTTTCATCTTTGCTATCTCTTGCGCAAGGGGTGAAGACATCATGACAGGTTCAGCAAGATAATCTGCATTGACAAGCGCTGCAGTCGAAGGACCTATTATCATTGATTCGGCAATATCAATTAATCCCACGCCATCACGCCGGGCAGGTGTTGCGGTAAGTCCGATACAAAGGGTGGAATTAAAACCGTTCCAAACTTTTCTAAAAGTCGGACTTGTATAATGATGAATTTCATCACCTATCAAAATTACTTTTCCGATATGCTTTAAAATATCGATTCGATTTACAAGAGTCTGGACCATGGCAACTTGAACCAAGTTAGATGTCATTCTTTCCCCGGATTTTATTAGTCCGCATTGCAATCCGAACATTGCAAATTTCTGTATTGCATTTCTCGCAATCTCTTCTCGATGTACAAGGAAAAATACGCGTGTCTTTTTCTGTACGGCTTTCCATGCAATATGTCCGGCGATAATTGTCTTTCCGGATCCAGTGGGAGCTACAGCAACAATCCTTTTATGCTTTTCAGCAGCTTTGCGTATGCCGTTGACTATGGCGGATTGATAAGGACGCAAGGATGGAATCATTCGGCGTCCTTTTCTATTTCTATCTTAATATCAGCTGCTATTTCGTCGGGAGTCATGGGAATAAAATTTTTGAATATCATTTGGTCATTGTTGATATTAATTTTATATGAATAAGTATTATGATTATCGATATTTTCAAGCATTCCATAACAATATCCATCTTCGTCCCAAAACTTTCCCCATATCTTCTGATTTATTTCGAGCGAATAAAGTGCATATTCTATTTGAGTAGCTCTTTTCACGGCTTCAGCGTTAATAAGTTCATCATCGAAAGCCATTAACTTATCAGAAATAATTAAAATCTTTTCTTCCCTGCTCAATTTTCTCATTTCAATCTCCTTTATGTTTCCTTAAAAATATCTTTAAATTTCATAGAATAAATCCAGCGCTTATACCAGGGTAATGATCTCATAATATAATATCGCAATGAATTTAATCTGGAATAAGTTAATCCGCATTGAACAGATTTTGACATTTGTAATTCAAGTGATTTTCTATTTTTCATTCAACTCTCCTTAAAAACAATCCCCGGATATTTCAGTAAAAACAATTGACGCTTTAACGTGTAGACCGGATTTTTCCGGGTGATTGCGGATTTTACGTCCTCCACGGTTTTAATGCAATTTTCGAAATATGAGAAATCGGCGATATAAT
>CBDUTM010000105.1:0-6044 GCA_965369985.1 uncultured bacterium
CCGCACTTTAACTAAATGGGACGCATATGAATATGCAAAATAAGTATTCCCCATTCCCGTTTTTATATCCCACTCAGAATGAGGTGCAACCCACCACCCTGCGGCGGCAAGTTTTGTGTTATGCCTGAAAGCGTATTCCGCCAATGCCTCAAATGAGATACTCTTCTTACTTTCATTTTTCGTATATGCGCGGTCATTTGTGATCTTAACTTTGGATGGCGCGACACCAAGAACTCCTGCTGCTGCTTTTATGAGGTCAGGTTTCAGTTGACGTGCGGCATCAAGGATCGCATTTCCGCTCATCGTCGTACTGCGGGATGCGACAGTCGGACCGCTGTCAGGAACATAGCTCGTATCAACTTCTAAAATTTTGATTCGATCCGTTTTTACTCCGAATGCTTCCGCTGTCATTTGCATCAGTGTCGTACCCGATCCCTGTCCCAATTCCGTAATACCGACCGACACGGATATGGAACCGTCCCGATGTACTTGTACATAAGCACCGGCGCCATCAAGATACCATCCCATCGCTCCCAGCGTATTGCCGTAATGCATACACGCTACTCCAACCCCGAAAGCGTATCTGTCATCTTTTGTTTTAACGGATTTTCTGGATTTCCACAGATTGGATTTTTTGATTTTATTTACGGTTTCGGAAAGACCTATACTTTCTTTAAGCAGCTGATTGGTAGCGGTACGCTTCCCTTTTTTGAGGAGGTTTCGTTCTCTCAATTCCATAGGATCCATTCCGAGTTCATCTGCTAATATGTCCATTATACGTTCAATGCCGAATGCGGATTGAGGTCCGCCGAAACCTCTAAATGCTCCTGACGGTGGATGATTTGTATAACAGGAATAAGTGTCCACTTTTACGTTTGGAATAACATAAGGACCTGCCGCATGAACAACCGCGCGAAACATAACTACGGGTGACAGCGTTGCATATGCGCCGGCAGCGGCGTATTGCTCGGCTATGACACCGACAAGCTGACCGTTCTTTTTCGCGCCAATTTTATATGACATTTCGAACGGATGTCGTTTACTTGAATAGATCGCGTCCTCTGCTCTCTCAAGGATCATTCTCACAGGCCTTCCTGTGACAACAGCAGCAAGAGCCGCCCTGGAGCATATTTCACCTGGAACATCTTCTTTACCGCCGAACGCTCCGCCGGTTGCTGACTGAATTATCTTCACTTTGTTGTAATTTATCCCCAATGTCTCGGATATGGAGCGTTGAACATAATATGGGCATTGAATGCTGCCGTAAATCGTAATTGAGCCGTCTTTGTGAGGGACGGCGACAGTTCCCAAAGTTTCAAGATATGCATGCTCCTGATGAGGCGTTTTCAACTCTGCCTCCACTGTGACATGAGCATCTTTTAGAGGGGAGTTATAGTTTCCCTTACGCAATTTCAGATGAGATATTACATTTCCTTCAGGGTGTATCTTTAGCCTTTTAGACGAAAAACTTTCCCTTGCCGAATAGAGCGTCTTTATCGGTTTTAAATCCATTTCAACGTCAGCTGCTGCTCTGTCTGCTATCTCTTCTGAATCAGCCACAACCAGCGCAACACAATCCCCTACATATCGAACTTTTTTGGTCGCAAAGAGCGGTTGGTCTTGAATTATCAATCCAACTTGATTATTACCGAGAACATCCTTCCCCGTAAGAACAGTTTTAACTCCACTAATCTGTTTTGCTTTTGAAGTGTCTATACCGATAATATTGGCGTGTGGATCAGGGCTTAAAACCATCTTGGCGTACAGCATACGCGGGAAATTCAGGTCTTTGATAAAATCAGTTTTTCCGGTGACCTTATCTCTTGCATCGATTCGCACTACCGATTTGCCGACGTATTTATATTTAGAGTTCTTCATTGTTCGGTGTTAACTAAAAACAATATCCTCGGAGCAGGAACAAGTTATTCCCTTTTCGTTTTTCTTCATTGATATTTTATTAAGTAGCGGGGAAAATTACCGCTGTGCGCTTAAAATATCAAGATGAATGTCCGCAGCTTATGGAACGAACGTAGTGTTCGTACTAAAAATGATACTCGTAGAAATCAGATTAATGGAAAATATCAATCACTTGACTTTTTGAATGCCTGAGCTAAATTACGCAATGCTGCCGCGGTGGTGAAATTGGTAGACACGCAAGGTTCAGGATCTTGTGGGAGCAATCCTGTGCGAGTTCGAGTCTCGCCCGCGGCACTTATACTTCATTGAGATAGAAATTTATTCTTGAAATGATAAAGCGGAGTTAGACTCCGCTTAAAAAAATTTATTCAGGCGCCAAGGTGGCGTCTTTCCAAACCGGTTCTCCGGTCGCCCATTCGCCTTTCGTCAATATTACGCTGATCAGAGACTCTCCGCTCTACAACTTCTCTTCTGTCTAATTCATTGAACATACTTACCAGCTCTTCTTCACCGGATTTACTTCGTCTTTCCAATTCGCGCCTATCTTCCATATTTCGCCGAATATCCTCTAATCTGCGATCCATATCTTCGCGTCTGTCAGAATTAACTCTTCTGTCGTATATCTTAATGGGATTACCTTTTAACAATTTTCCGTCAAGTTCATTTCGAACCGTTGCGGCATCAGTTGGAGAATCCATCTCCACGAATCCCAAGCCTGTTGATTCGCCTGTAGTGAGAGTTTTGACTATTTCAGCGTAGATAACTTTGCCGTGAGTTTCAAACAATTTTCTGAGGTCTTCATCGGTGACTTCTGATCGAAGATTAGTTACATATATTCTCAAAGGATATCCTCTTTTGGGTTAAGAATTAAACTATAATACACCGTATTCAAAACGATGTACCGTAATGCTCCCGAACTTGGGTTCATCACCATTTTAATAATCCATCTCCCAAATTATTAACCGTACAAATGGCTCGCTTGCGCTGAGAAAAGGAGCATAGTCTATCCTTAATTGCACTTGCACGGTATGATACTTTTTCATGACATTAGATTCCTGAAACAACCACTCAACTGAATTATATATTCCTTCTTATATTCTATATATACTCATTTAAGTAATTTCGCAGTGACCTACGTCACATATTAACTATTTATCATAGCGGTACCCACACTAATTGCACATAATATGCCAATTTTATATAATTATTTTAATTATGATTTTAATTTTAAATTTTCGAATATAACAATTTAGATAACAGATTATTAATTACTGACTTATGCGAAATTTACTTTAATGATAATTTTCACATTGTGCTTTCTTATAGTAGTGATGAGCAATGGATATAGGGAATTATTAGGGTGATATAACCCTATCCTAATGAAATGCACCACCTTATTTAAATGTAATAGGCATAGCGATCTATTAAGATAATTTAAAAGCTGACTGTCCTTTAGTTCTTAAGAGTTTTCCACCCTCTTCTCTTCAAATCCCACTGCAAAAAGTAGAGGCATAATGCTGAGATAAGAAGTAATCCAAAACCTAAGCCAACCGATCCAAGTAAAATTTTACCAAAGCCGAAGAGCGTTGAGTAAATGAGCGTTATTCCCACTGCCCAATCAGCCAGATCCCATAACAAGCCCTTATCAGTATCCACTTCCGGAGCTAATTTTGCCATAGGTTTCCAGAGTGATCCTCCGGGCCTGATCTTCCTAGAAAATTTCAATAGAGTTTCATCATCTTCCGGCTTTGTTAAGAAAGTGACACTGATCCATGCAACAGAACTCACTGCTACTGTAATAAGCATAACCTGCGCAAATACATTAACATCTGTTGTATCCATTCCGAAAATAAATTGCAATGACAATGCAGTGACTAAGGAGGCTAGCATAGCGGTGATCTCAGACCATGCGTTGATCCTCCACCAAAACCAGCGAAGAATATAGACTGAACCTGTTCCGGCTCCTAATGCCAGCAGGAATTTCCATGCTCCGGCTATCGTTTCCATCTGTGAGGTAACAAGTGCGGATAACAGAACTAACCCCACTGTTGTCAATCGCGCTACGGTTACGTAATGTTTATCTGATGCATCCTTTTTCACGAACCGTTTGTAGAAATCATTTACAATATATGAGCTTCCCCAATTCAGATGAGTACTGATAGTTGACATAAATGCCGCAGCGAAAGAAGCTATAAGTAACCCTTTAAATCCTGATGGTAAGTGATTGAGCATCACGAGAATATAGCCAGTCTGTTTATCCTCTATATCAGGATATAAAACAAGGCTGACCAGTGCTACAATTATCCATGGCCAGGGGCGTAACGCGTAATGTGCCACATTGAACCAGAGCGTTGCTAAAAATGAATGCTTCTCATCCTTCGCCGAAAACATCCTCTGAGCGATATAACCGCCTCCACCCGGCTCAGCACCCGGATACCATGCTGCCCACCAGTTTACAGCCAGATAGACAAAGAACGCCGTTAACGGCATCCAAATAGAGCCTATTTCAGGAGTGAAGTCAAGCATCGTGTGATCCACTCCGTAAATTTCAATAAGCCCCTCCTTCAATCCATCAATACCCCCCACAGCATTGGTCGCAAAAATCGCTAACGCTATTGACCCGGCCATTGCTATGACAAATTGAAGTAAGTCGGTCATAACTACTCCCCAAAGCCCGCTCATTGTGCTGTATGCGAGAGTTACCGCCATTGTTATTCCCACAGCAGTCCATTTATCAACGCCTATAGATAATTCTATGATCTTCACTAACGCTAAGGTCACCCAACCCATAATTATAAGATTGATCGGTATAGCAAGATACAACGCTCGAAATCCCCTTAAAATGGCAGCAGGCCGACCGGAATAGCGCAATTCAGTGAACTCTACATCGGTGATAACTTCTGCCCGTCGCCAGAGACGAGCAAAGAAAAACACGGTTAACAGCCCGCTCATAACCATATTCCACCAGAGCCAATTGCCCGCTATCCCATGATTAGCAACCAGTTCTGTAACCGCCAAGGGCGTATCAGCAGCGAATGTTGTGGCGACCATACTCGTTCCCGCTAACCACCAGGGAAGGCGTCTGCCGGAAGTAAAATAATCTGTAATACTTCCGGAGGCTCTGCGCGAAAAGTATATTCCTGTTCCCAACGCAAATACAAAGTATATAATTACCAGAGCCCAATCGAGTGTTGATACTTCCATTAGCTGATCCTATTTATTTATGTGTTCCCGGTCCAGTAAAAAAGCTTGAAATAAATCCCGTAATTACCACTGCCGAACTGCCTACGACAGTATACAGAGGCCATGCGATCTTCCATGATGTTATAAAAAATATCATTACCATCAAAGCGGTAAAAAAACCTATAATAGCATCTTTTTGTGATGCGTGCTTATAAATCATTCCAAGTAAAAATACACCCAGCAATCCGCCGTACGTGTAGGAAGCAATACCGAGAGCTACTTCCACAACCGTGCCTTCCAAACCTATGAATAATATAGCGGTAGTTATGAGAATCAGACCCCATCCCAATGTTACCCTGCGCGATATGGTCATCATTTCTTTTTCTGATTTATCTTTTCCGAATAGTGGTTTGTAAATGTCCAAAACGGTAGCGCTCGATAGGCTTGATAAGCTGCTTGAAAGCGTACTCATTGCCGCGGCGAAAAGCGCAGCGACTATTAGTCCACTTACTCCTACAGGTAGATCTTCTACTATAAATTTCGGGAAAATCCCGTCTGCGCGGGTTAACCCCAATTGCTCCGGAGACTGACCCTGATAATACGCATAGAGCATCGCCCCCAACATCAAAAAGAGAAGAAATTGTAGAAATACAAATATTCCGCTGAGTGAAATAGCTTTCTGGCTCGAACGTTGATCTCTGCAAGTGAGGACGCGCTGTATTATCAGCTGATCTGTTCCGTGTGAGGCGAGAGAGAATATTGCTCCGGCTATTAATGCAGTAAAGAATGTATATGGTTTCGTGATAAACTCGCTGAAAGACAGATCAGTCCCTACATAAAACCATTGTAGTTTGTCCCCGTCAGATGCCCAGCTAAGCACGCTTCCAAATCCGTCCGGCAATTTATTCAGAATGATAACGGACGCAAAAATGGCACCGCCTATG
>CBDUTM010000106.1:0-5955 GCA_965369985.1 uncultured bacterium
CCGTACTCTTATAGTATCGGGTGAGACGATCTCAACGAGCTCTAATCCGAAATCACGAGGAACTGAAAGTCGATCCGGAAACCTCTTTAAATAAGGCTCGAGCTCGAAGTCATAAAAAAAGCGTATTCGACTCATCTCAAGCATTATCCCCACATCTGCAAAGGTCGTGCGAAGCATATTATTTAAAAATTGCCGACCTGTCCCACGCATTCTTACTTTAGCGAATTCGGGAATTTGCTCCGCCAACACCCTGTCGGGTTGGACGTTCCGGAGTTTTATCGGTACCTCTATAACATGAACATATTCGCTTCCTGTAACAACAAATATCCAGAGAGTAAGCGCTATAGCAAGAGAGCTGATCTTGATCGACAAATTATTCGAGATGATCCCGATAAATTTTCGGATTAGATTCATATTATAATAGAAATGCCGGTTTGGTATGACATCAATCTATGTGGACAACTAGCTTCGGAGCAGCTGTTTGATCTAAATGAGTAGTCGATCAAGTCAGCCGGGCTGCTATTGTTTTCTAAGGTCAAGGCTGTCAATTCATTCCCCGAAGACGTTAAAAATCTCCCTTGATTATTCAAGGGAATCGGGTTGCGCTAACTCATTAATCCCGCAAATTTACATGTCTCTCGGCGCGACACTCTATTCGGATTCCTTTTCATCTTCTTCGTTATCACCCTCTTTTTCATCTTCATCCGAAGTTTCTTCGGCATCTTCGCTCTTTCCTTCTGATTCAGGATCTTCCTTAGCTTCTTCAGCTTCATTTTCAGAATTATCCTCAGATTTCTCTTCAGATCCCTCTTCAGATCCCTCTTCAGATTTCTCTTCAGATTCTTCTTTAGCTTCTTCCTCAGTGCTCTCCGCGGATTCTTCAGCTATTTCCGAGTCGTCCGAACCGGATTCATCTGCAGCTTCAGCGTCGGAAACATCATCTCCAACTTCTGCGGCAACTGCTGCTTCAGCATTCTCGGCTCTTTTTTGTTTAGCTTTCTCGAGCCGGTCAGCGGCTTCTTCTTCTCCGGTATCACTTAAGTAGTCCACGTAGGAAAGAATTATCTTTTTTTCTTCTTTGCTGAATTCAATTACTTTCAGTTTGAGCTCTTCCCCTTCTTCAACTATTTCCGAGGCTCGTCTGACTTTATGATTAGTAAGCTTTGAAAGAGGAATAAAGCCTTCTGCCCCTTCGGGCAGATCAACTGTTACTCCTTTGTCCAACACTTTTGCTATTGTGCCTTCAGTATGCTGTTCGAGACCGAATTTTTCTTCCAATAATGGCCACGGATCCTCAGAGACTTGCTTCACACCGAGTGATATTCTTCTGTTTTCCCTGCTGATATCAAGGACCATTATTTCAATTTCATCAGCCTTTTTAACAATTTCTTTCGGATGCCGTACTTTCTTGGTCCAGGAAAGATCGGATATATGCACCAATCCTTCGACGCCTTCTTCCATCTCCACGAAAGCTCCGAATTGAGTTAAATTTCTCACGATTCCCGAATGAACTGTACCAACCTGATATTTTTCTTCTATATTTTCCCATGGATCAGGAGTAAGCTGTTTAAGCCCTAAAGAAATTTTCTTTTCCTCAGGTAATATTTTCAATACTTTTGCTTCAACTTCTCCACCAAGAGAAAGTGAAAGTATGTTTGATGGATGCCTAATATGCTGAGTCCATGACATTTCTGAGATATGTATAAGTCCTTCAACGCCTTTTTCCAGCTCTACAAAAGCGCCGTAGTTAGTTATACTGACAACCTTGCCTTTAATAACAGAATCAATGGGAAAACGATCTTCGATACCCTCCCAAGGATGCGGCTGAAGTTGTTTATATCCTAAAGATATTCTGTCAGTCTCTTGATTATAATTCAAGATAGTTACTTCAATCTCTTCGTCAATTGACACCACTTCCGATGGATGATTTACTCTTCCCCACGAAAGATCAGTAATATGCAAAAGACCGTCAACACCGCCGAGATCAATAAACACACCGAAATCAGTGATATTTTTAACTCTTCCTTTCATTATTTGACCCTGCTCAATTCCGGAGAGAACTTCCTGCCTCTTCTCTTTCATATCTTCTTCAATGAGCTCGCGTCGGGATACTACTATATTTTTTCGCGCTTCGTTCAGTTTCACAATTTTAAATTCGAATTTGTTGCCGACGAATTTATCAAAATCCTGAATCGGTTTTATATCAATTTGGGAACCGGGAAGAAAAGCATCTAATCCTAACAGATCAACTATCATTCCTCCCTTGACCCTTCTTAATATCCTTCCTTCAAATATTTCATCGTTATTGAATCCTTCTACGATCCTTTCCCAGATTTTAATGAAATCGGCTTTTTTCTTCGATAACACAAGTTGACCGTTTTCATCTTCCAACCGTTCGAGATATACTTCGATGGTAGCTCCAACTTCAGGAAGATCGTCACGGTTAAAATCTTCTATCGGTACAATTCCTTCAGATTTAAAGCCGATATCGACAATCGCTTCATTGTCATTTATAGCCAAAACTCTGCCTTCGGTCACATCACCTTCGGAAATATCATTTAGAGCGTCGTTGTAATATTTTTCCAGATCGCTGTTGTCAGGCGCATTATCTGCCACCATCTTCTCCAGCTCTTCAAGAGTTACGGTTCTTATCTCATCACCGGTTATCGGAGGGTCTGTTGGGGGTTCATATTCCTTTTTGGGAAGGTCTTCTGTCTCTTCTTCGGAGGGTTCTTTCTCTTTCTCCGGTTCTGCGACTTTTTCTTCTACCTTCGCTTTGGTTTTTTGGACCCTTTTTACTTTTTTGACTTCTTTCTTTTCCGCCACCTCAACATCCGGTGCTTCTGTTACTGATTCTTTAGTGGTTTCTTCTGTCTGCGTCGCCACTTCTTCTTTTACTTCCACTTCTGCGACATCAGGGTTATTGGGTTCGATAATGCTTTTCTCTTCATCCGGCATATACTTGCGACTCCTTCTGAATTTCCATCTGGATTACTCGGGTTAAGTGTTTGACTTGCTCTTCAATTGTCATCTCAGTAGTGTCCAATTCAACAGCGTCTCCCGCCTTTTTTAGAGGAGAGAGCGCTCTCGTGGAATCTCTGAGATCTCTTTTCTTCATTTCATTTTCTACTTCTTCAATAGTTCTGGTATTTTGATCCGGTCCCATCTCCTTATATCGTCTTCTGGCTCTTACCTCCGCAGATGCTGTGAGAAAGAACTTCAGCTGAGCGTTTGGAAACACAACGGTACCAATATCTCTTCCTTCTACTACAAAATTTCCGTTCTTAACTAATTCACGTTGCAGTTCTACCATCAGTTCCCGTACAGATGGGAATTTACTGATAATTGAGGTCAGCTCCGAAACTTCATCTGTTCTTAACTCGCCGGAGACTTCCTCACCAAGAATAAATATCTTCATTTCAGTTGAAGAATATTCTACCGACAAATTACTCTTTTCAACTGCAGAAAAGACAGCAGGCTCATCTTCGGGATTCGCGTTAGATTTCTTCGCTGCAAGAGCTGCGGCTCTGTACATCGCTCCGGTATCAAGGTAATTAAAACCTAATGATTCCGCGACTAACTTAGCTGTCGTGCTTTTCCCTGAAGCGGCGACCCCGTCGATAGTTACAACGATATATTTTTCATCAAAATTACTCATAATAGCTTTTTAAGGTATAGATAGGATAATGCGAATGCAAGCGATTTTATTTCATTCTAAAGCCGCTTTCTTCGGTTTCAAAGATCCATCCGACGATCTTTCCGATGGAAAACTGGTCTTCCCCAAACCAAAATCTTTTCGTTCTCTCATGATAAGATGAACTGTCCATCGCATTTTGTGAATCAATTTCGGCGACGATTCTTTTTGCTCTTCCAATCCACACCTTCATATTTTTTACTCTCAGGTCTATCCATCCGCGCTCGCACCAACTGTCTATCATCTCTTCGGACAGAGGCTTTTTCCCTCTTTCCCCACGGGCAGGTGTCTTAATTTCCGGTCCTCTTATAAATTTATTTCCTTCAGGCAATAAGATAGGCAGACCGATCGATATTATTGTGGATCGAATCCATTTATCCTCTTTTATCATTTTATCCAATTCCTTCGACAACACTTCCGGGTCAGCCTCAGCAATTGATTTGAGATCACCGCTTAATCTCTTCAGCATATATGCTTCATATAATAATTTTGTCAGTCGGGGCGGTCCAAGGTTCTCAAAAGCGATACTGTCATGCTCTGATTCAGCTTCAAGATCTTTCATCTCATTTAGAGCGATTTCGCGCATCATTCCCGCTCTGTATGTGGGCGAGAGGATTGAGGCATCCAAAGCTGAAATAACGTCTCTTCCTGTGTTTATTCCCTTGATTTCCTGCAATACTATTCCGGCAATTTCTTCAGGTGTAATGAATTCCATCTGTCCAAGGGTAGTTATAGCCTCAAATTCACCTAAAGAAAAATAACCGTTTTCACCGGCATCAATGTACACGCTTTCAATATATTTATCTTTGAGTTCAATCCAGCTTCCCTGATCAAATATCGATTTGCTTTCATCAAACTCAACAGCATCTTCGGGCTCCGAGTCAAATAAATTTATATAGTTAGCGCCACGTTTAATTTTCCCGACACCGATATCTTTCCATGCAATTGCCGTCGCGGGTTTTATTTCCTTCACAATTGATGCACCTGGTGTCCTGCCCATTAAAAAGAGAAGAAGCGAGTGAGCGCCTGCTATTGCGGATTTCGTCAATAGCATCTTCGACGGCTTTTCCTCGCTGTGTGTATACGGTATATTAAATCCCATTCCGCCTGTTCCCGTGGTTCCTATCTTCAAATACATCCCAACTTCATTAGATTTTAATGACTCGAAAAGTACCTGAATATGTTTTATCAGTTGCGGAAGATTTAGTGATGCAAGAGTAAGGTCAATTTGCTCCGAAAGGTCATCTATTTTGGAAGTTCCGTCCTCGATCCCGTCCATAATTTTTCTTATTTTCGCCACATTGCCGTATACATTCTGATATGCTATTGCAGTAGCGGTGTTTATACAGTCAATAACACAATCAGGGCGATGTTTATCAAACAGGTGGTACAAGGCTGTTGATTCTAAAGATTCCGAGTCAAGTTCAGAAGTCATATCATCGATGAGCAGTTTTCTTGTATCTTTATTTTTAAGTAATTCCCATCTCGGAGTTGCCATAAATTCCTTACGGACAAATATATCGCCCCAGTCCGAATCAACTTCTATCTCTTTTCCGGTTACCTCGTTTTTCACCCAATCGAACATTGAAAGGGAATCTTCCTTCCGCAAGGAGCAAACCACCATCTTAGCAGGATTTTCCGGTATTAGCCGCCTGCAAATTGATTGCCCTACCATTCCCCAGCCGCCGAGGACCATAATCGTTTTCCCGCTTATATCCACTTTATCTTTTCCTTGACCGATTTAAGTTCGTTTTTGGTTAAATTCCGATATTGTCCGATTTGCAATCCCCTGTCACTCAATCCTGCAAAGCTGCTTCTGTGTAATCTCTTAACTTGATATCCGATCGCCTCAAAAATCCTTTTTACTTCTCTGTTTTTTCCTTCAGCAAGCGTCAATGTGATGTTCTTCCCTCCGGTCCAGATCAGATCTTGCACTTTTGCCACCCCATCCTCAAGCCTTACCCCGTTCCTGATTTTTTTCACATCCTTATTTTCGAATCGCCGGCTTAACCGCACCACATAGACACGTTCGATCCCGTGTGAAGGGTGAGTGAGATGATTAGTCAATTCGCCGTCATTTGTAATGAATATTATCCCTGTTGTATTGTAATCAAGCCTTCCCACAGGATGAAGACCTTTCGGATCTTTTATCATATCGATGATCGTTGCTCTTCCTCTATCATCGGAGACAGCGCTTATAAATCCGGACGGTTTGTTCATTATATAATATCTGTTTTCACTTATAATTTTCAGATGGGTTT
>CBDUTM010000107.1:0-5946 GCA_965369985.1 uncultured bacterium
CCTGGCTTACATTGAACCAGGTAGCTGATAATTCAAGTCTTCTGAATTTGTTGAACGGTCTGGATACCGATAATCCCAAACCATACGTTCTATACCTGATAGTTCCTTGAAATCTGCTCCCGCTGAAAAAATCCGCCGTATGAAATGCTGATATACCATAATTTGTTCTTCGGGGCAAATAAGAGTAGCTGAAGAAATAATCGCTATTATCAAAATCTATTAAGAAATCGGCACCAAGCTGGATCTGATGATTTCCCAACACGTCTGAAAAATATAGCACAGTAGTCCCTTGAAAACCGAAAAATGAATTATAGCCTGCTACTCCATCGACCAGATCAAGAGAAAATTTTGTCTTGTAAGGCTGAGCGATATAAGAACCATCACTACCCATTACTATCCCTGAATCAAGTCTTGTTTCATGATTATCCGCTACTGCAATTTTACTTGAATCAGATTTGAATTCAGAGGAAAAAACAAAACTCGAAAAATCATCATTTTCCGGTTTAGATTTGTTAAAGTTTGTTCTCCGTGCTTTTGCATGATAAGCAGCCGTTACCGTCCCCGGAGTCAATCCATCTTTTTCTAATTGCTTGACCCATTGAGTTTTCTCCAGGACAATTTCATCTTCACCAATTGAAAGAGGATTCTTCAGGACATATATGTCATAACCGCCTTTTGAAAGCGCTGAAAAGGCGAGCTTGGAATCATCGGCAGACCATGAGAGCTGAAAAACACCGGTAAGAGTGTTTGTAATGGGATATTCTTTTCCTGTATCGAAATCGTGTATGTAAACGTTCCAAATTCCTACCCTATCGGAAGTAAATGCAAGTTTATTTTCGGTGTGCGCCCACGAAGGGAAATTCTCGCTGAAAGAAGTTGAAGTAATTCTTTTCATGTTCGTACCATCGGACTTCATTGTATATATATCCATCTGTCCGAACTTGTAACTACTAGGATTAAAATTGCCATCAATTTGAGATTTATGCAGAAAATCGCCTCTGTCAGAAGCAAATGCGATGAGAGACCCATCGGGGGACCACGAAGGTTCAGTATCATCAAACGGATCATTGGTGATCCTTGTCAATTCATCATTTGCCATGTTATATATATAAATGTCCCGCGCTCCGTCTTTATTTCCAACAAAAGCTATTTTATTACCATCCGGCGACCATGAAGCTGTAAATATTCCGTCTAATCCGAATTTATATTTTTCAAATTTTTTCGATTTTACGTCGAGTATTATCAACCCGTCCTGATCGCCGCTTTTGGCAGCAATAACTATTTTACGACCGTCCGGTGACCAGCTGATCGCAGGATTTAGCCATTTAAGCTCTTCCAGATCAGGCGAGCGTTGACCGCTGACCAATTTTTCTATTATTCGTCCATCAACCGCTGACATCAGATAAATATCAGCAAATCCGGATTTATCCGAGAGAAATGCAATTTTTCCTCCTCCGGGAGAGATGGCGGGTGAAACATTTTGGAAGTTTTGAAGTTTTACATGATCGGTCATTCTCAGTGCGAATTCTTCAGGTTCAAGCCGGTTAGCGATATCCGGCCAATACAGTTTCTTTAAATATTTATGCCATTTCTTTGAGAGCTCATCAAGGTCCTGTCCGATCGCCGCTTTAAATCCGCCTTCCACACTGCGAGTTCCCTTCATACGCGAGAGGATCTCCCCTATTTTCTCCTCGCCATATTTGTCGCCGAGATACTTCATCAGAGATTGGCCGCCTTTATAAGCATAGTATCCGTTCAAATATCGAATTGGAGGCAGCTGTCCATTAACGCTAAGGTCGCGCATAAACATATCGGCTCTTGTATCCCACATATCAGAAGAATATTCTGCGAATCCTTCGCCAAACCAGAGCGGGATCGCAAGCGTAACTCTCCCTGAAATAACTGACTGTATAGAACCCCCGTAAACAAGATCGTTTACCATTGCATGAACTAACTCGTGATGAAGCGTACTTCTGAATCCGCTATATGAGCCTTCCCACGGCATTACGACCCTATTCTTGAACAACTCGGTAAATCCGCCTATTCCTTCAGTAAGGTATCCTAGTGAAACATTTGTAGATTGAAAATCATTATGGGAATTATACATAATTAGAGATACTCTTTTCTGTAAATCCCATCTCAGAGTGTAGCTTATGGTTATATAAGCAGATTCAGCAGCGGTAGCGGCAAATTCCGCAATTTCCCGCCCGCCTTCGGTAAAATATACATCAAAATGTTCGGATTGAATATACTCCCACTTAAAATCATTATATTGGACTTTGTTTTTTCCGAATCCCTGACCGGCGGCGCTGCCAGAAAGGGTGCTCAGCATAAGAAAAGCTATCAAAAATTTACCCGATAACAGAGCTGTTTTTTTCCGGGTTTTCATTAATTATTTCTCCCTGAAGGTATTGGCAATAATTTTCTTGGTTCAAATATATTAATCATTCGCTATAATGTCAACAAAACGACAAAAATTCGATGTGTCCTACCTTACATTTGCATTGATTATTCGTCTCTTCTTTATTATGATACGACAAATGAAGCAATTTGTTCAGATATTTTTCAATTTTATACTGATTTTCGCATTAGCTTGTGACGCCGAGGAGAACGCAGCTCCGACGATTCAGGAGATTGACTTAGTTGAGGTATATGTACAAATTTCGCTCATTCAGGATTCTGATCTTGGCGACATCGATAAAAATATTTTAATTGACGAATATTTATCAGATAAAAAATTGACATTGAAAATAATTGATATGAGACTGGAATCATATAGAGAGAATCCCGCAGAATGGAGAAGTTTCTTTATGAAGGTACAATCTCGACTCAGAGAGCTCCAAAGAGAAACCAGGGAAACGACTCTCGAAGAATCTGATTCTGTAATTCAAATTGTTGATAGTGGGTTAGAGAAAACTACCTCGCCGTTTCCAAATATCATTCGGGACACCGTTATAAAATCCTCATTTCTCCCTGAGAGCGAAGTGCCCATTTCAGAAGAACTTCCTGATGATTCTATCACCACTGAAGATGAAGCAACTCTTGCAGAACCAATTTCTTCATCGGGTTATCAAGCCGGCTCATTTGAATCTGAAGATTTAGGATTGTTCTCATATGAAATTCAACCGGGTGATAATCTCTCTTCACTGGCAAGCCTTTACGATACAGATACAGAACTGTTAGTGATCATCAATGGAATACTAAGCGCAAATTCCATCAGAATCGGACAGAAGATATTAATTCCTAATGCGGCTACAAATATAATTATTCACACAATAGAAAGCGGCGAAGCGCTTTCAAGAATTTCTGTCAGATATGATTCTGACGTTGAACAGATCATATTCCTAAATCAAATCGATAATGTGAATGCGATCAACATAAATGACCTATTATATATTCCTGTAAGGAAAACCGGATCGGATGGAACCAATTGAACGACAGCACCAAGATCAAAACGGATACAATACTGAAAACCGTAACTAATGAAGCGTCACTCAAATCGGGCGCAAACCTGATTGAATCCAACGGTTGGCTGATACCGAATGATTACGGAGATGTCCTGGATGAATATGTAGCATTTAAGGAAAGATCGCTTGTTGTAGATTTTTCGGATCATGGGGTCACATCAATTGAAGGAAAGGATTCCCTGGATTTTCTCCACAGAATGTCCACCAATGATGTCATCAGCACTAACGCAAACGACAAAACTCTCAATGTTCTCACAAACGCCGACGGACGAATTATTGACGCCACATGGATGATCACCGGTCCTGAAAAACAGAGTGCAATGCTTGTAGGTAGTGCCGGCAGCGGTCATGCGGTCGCCCAATGGCTGGAACAGTATCATTTTTCCGAAGAACTTGATATCAGAGACGATTCAGGCAAATATGGTGTTTTCGCCGTTTATGGTAAAAACGCTGATACTGTCGCTGCATCGCCAAATTGTGATGTTATCGATTCCGGTGAGAATTTTGCCTTTGTTCTCGTGAAAGAGAACGCACCCGAATATTGGGAGAATTTATTAGAGCAGGGAGCCGTTCCCGTGGGTCGTGAAGCATGGAATATTCGCAGAATAGAGTTGGGCATCCCGAGATACGGTTTCGAATTGACCGAATTTGCCAATCCGCTGGAAGCCGGATTATTCAGCTCGATATCGTTTTCCAAAGGCTGCTATATCGGACAGGAAGTTATTGCCAGAATGGATACCTATGATAAAGTTTCCAGACAGCTGAGGAGGCTGCATTTTAGCGGGGAGGTTGACGATTCGTCACAGCCGACGCTCTCTTCAGATGGCAAGAAAGTGGGAATCGTGACCAGTAGCGTATATTCGCTCGAACTCGGCAAACATATAGGACTCGGTTATATCAAAAACAAATACGCCGATATGGGAAACGAACTTCTTGTATCGGAAAGTAAGGAGACTGCCATCGTGGGTGAAAGCTTTTCGGAATTTGCCGCTGATGAATCCTAACTTGCGCTTTCTATGATCTGATATTCCGAGCTGATATTTGTTGTGTTCTTTACCATTCCGATGGCAGAACAATATTTCTCCTCTGACAGATTGATCGCCCGCTCGACATCTTTTACCTTAAGCCCTTTTCCCGTCAGCAGATATTTTATGTGAATATCGGTGTAGAATCTGGGATGCTCATCTCTCCTTTCGCCGTCAATTTCAATCTCAAGATCATATAATTTTGCTCGTCGTTTTTTGAGAATCGAGATAACATCCATTGCAGTGCATGAAGCTATTGACATCAGCATCAGTTCCATTGGAGATGAACCGGCTCCGTGTCCGGCATCAGGTTTGTCATCAATTGTGACCCAGTGGTTGGATTCACCTTTTGCAACTAAAGAATGCTTGTCGATTTGTTTGAGATAAATTTTCATTTTCTATCCCTTTTCCTTAAGATTGAACCTGCTGTGAAATCCTGCTCTCTCTTGCTTTTATCAGCCTGTCACGTACGAATGGAAGTCTTACTATAAGAAAAAGAGCCATAAAAGCTCCGTATACCAACGGTTCGCGGATATCTGCCTTTACGAGCCAGGTGTAATGAGTTATAACAAGAATTCCGGCAACATAAACGAGCCTATGTAAACGTTTCCAATTCATTTTCAGTCTTAATTTCCATCCTTTTGTGGAAGTGGCTGTAAGAATTGCTAATATCAAAAGAGCAGAAAATCCGACCAGTACGTATGGTTTTTCTACAATAGCGTCTTTTATCAGCTCCCAATCAAAAAAGTAATCAAGAAATACGAAAACGCTGAAATGTAGAAATGCATAAAAAGCGGCATAAAGACCAAGCATCTTTTTGAACTGTCTGATAAATTTCTTTCCGGTCAGATAAACTATGGGTGTGATCGAAAGTTCGATGCTCAGGAGAATGAGAGCTGTCTTCCCCGTTTTTAGCGTAAGATATTGAATGGGATTTGCTGTCAACGAATCGTTCCACCAGTCCAATATCAGTAGTAGAAGAGGTATAAGACTTGCAATATGAACAGTCGGCTTACTAAGAAGTTTCAAAAATATTTTTTCAGATCCAAGTCGGAATAAAGACTTGCTACTTCACTCTCATAGCCGTTAAACATCAGCGTTTTACGTCTTCTGAATTCTCCGATCCGCCTCTCAGTTTTTTGAGACCATCGCGGATGCGACTTATTCGGATTCACATTTGAATAAAATCCGTATTCATTTGGAGCCGATTTCATCCAGAGAGAAACAGGCATTTTCTTTACCAACTCGATCTTCACTATCGATTTTATGCTTTTAAAACCATATTTCCATGGAACGACCAATCGAATCGGCGCTCCGTTCTGTTTCGGCATATCTTTGCCATATAACCCTGTCGCGAAAATTGCAAGGTCATTCATCGCCTCGTCAATTCGCAGTCCCTCAACATAAGGCCAATCATACCACCAGCTTTTCTGCCCAACCATCTCTTTAGGTCG
>CBDUTM010000108.1:0-5936 GCA_965369985.1 uncultured bacterium
GCAATAGGTCCTAAAAAGCGTAACTCAGTATATAGCTACTAAGTGTATAACAATGTATACTTTGACATATATCTTGTCAACTAAAAATTAATGTGAATCGATTTTCCATAATATTATTTAATGTTATCTCTCAGTATTCTACCCTGTTTTGAGTCAAGCGAGAGTTCTAATACGCCATTTTTAAGCTCAAATAACTCACCTGTCATCAAATCTACTAAATTTCCATCATCATGATTAATATTTACGCTCAGAATTGATTTTTCATTTCCGTTGTTTATGATAACAATGACACTCTTGCCCTCATAATTACGTTCAAATCCATAAATAGATTTTTCATCATTAGCGATCAGCGTTTTGTAATTACCTCTTCTTAAAGCAATATTATTGTTTCGTATAGAAATAAGCTTCTGAAAGTATTTATACATTTCAGGATCAAACTTAACTTCATCGGGCTGTCTTGTTTTGCCCGAGACCGGATGTGATTTCTCTACATCGAATGTCATATCGTCCCACATCATAGGTTTTCTGTCATCAGGATCATCAGCACCCCACATCCCGGCTTCATTACCGTGGTAAATCATTGGTGCGCCGAGGTAAGTCAATTGAAATAGTGTAGCGAGTTTAGCGGAGGCAAATTCTTCTTCGTTGGGCTTTCTAACTTTATAACTTTCTAGATGCCTTGGCGAATTATCGCGATCATATTGCCGGTCAGGATTCACGGCAAGAGAAAACAGTCGATCCGTGTCATGACCATCTAAAAGATTTTGAAGAACAAAATTCGTTTCCATTGCATAAAGATTTCGTGCCTCTGCTAACTTATTATCGAATTCTGTCGCATTAATTCGGGTTGCGTCATCAAGAAAGAAATCAACCACAGCATATGCGAAAAGATAGTTCATAACTGCATCAAACTGATCTCCCTGAAGCCAGGTACTCGCGTCTGACCATATCTCTCCTACAATATAAGCCTCAGGATTGATGCCCTTAACGAGTGATCTCCACTCTTTCCAAAATTCAACAGACACATCTGTTGCCACGTCAAGTCTCCAGCCATCCACTCCGTCTGAAGGATCACCATCTCCATTGGGGTCCATCCATCTTTCTGTAATTTTAAATGTGTATTCTCTGGGTCCGGATACCGGTCCCATTTCATTTTCATTTACGAGTGGTAAGGATTTGACACCCCACCATCCCTCGTAGTCAAACTCGAAGGCATCAGTAGCAGGATCATCCCACTTTGTCACTATAAACCAGTTCGCATAGGGTGACTTCTGTTGGTTTTTAATTACGTCTTCAAATGCCCAAAAGGTATTTCCTACATGGTTGAACACTCCGTCTATGATTACACGCATTCCTCTTGAATGAGCTTCTGACAAGAATTTTAAAAAGAGCAAATCGGCTGAAGTCCATTTCCATGTAGAAGGATCAGCTGTTTCTAAGGCGACTATAGCCTTATCGCCATCAGGGTCGGGACCGAAATTATCATCAATATGGTGCCACGACGATGCATCATATTTATGCAAACTTGGCGATTCGAAGATCGGATTGAAATATATTGCCGTGATGCCAAGCTCTTCTATGTAATCAAGTTTATCTATTACTCCCTGAAAATCGCCACCGTATCGACGGTCAAAAACATTATCGTAAAAGTTTGATGATTTAGCTTTTTCGTAATCTGATAATTCATACCAATCAGCCGTCCATGACGAAATATGCCAACCATCAATGACAGCAGTTTCGGGAGAATCAGTCGCTTTAGGATCATTTGAAGGATCACCATTTCTGAACCGTTCAGGAAATATTTGATACCAAACGGCATCCTTTGCCCACTCAATCGGATTTCCATCAACGACCATTTCTGCTTTCGTTTCATCCTCTATAATTAATTCCTGACTCGCACAACCGAAGATGACGAGCGTCAAAATAATTACGGGTATGATCGAAAAGTTATGTTTTTTAAATAATCTCATAGTGCACTCTGCCTATTTGTGAGTTAACAATTAATTATTATAGTCTCTATTAACTTAATAATATTTATGACAATTTTCCTCTGATTATTCTAAGCGCTGTTTTTTGCAATCGCTTTCTCATAAAGTTCGACATATTTCTTAGCAGAAGCGTTCCAGGAAAAATCCTGATTCATTCCTCTTAATACAATTTGTTGCCACGCTTCTTTATCTTTGAATGTCTCCAGAGCGCGTTCTATAGCGCTATAAAGTGCCTCAGATGAATATTCTTCAAAGACGAAACCGTTTCCACTGTTCGTTTCAGGGTTGTATTCATCAACCGTATCCGCTAATCCTCCTGTCGCCCTTACTATTGGAATAGTGCCGTAACCGAGGCTATACATCTGGTTTAGACCGCATGGCTCGTATTTTGACGGCATAAGGAACATATCCGCACCCGCTTCGATGAGATGCGCCATCCTGTTATTAAATTTGAGATGAATACCCATTTTATCGGGATAACGATCCTTTAATCCCTCAAACAAAGTGTGATACTTGGTCTCTCCGGTTCCGAGCAATACAAAATAAACTTCATTCTGCATAAGCTGGTCTATTATATCTTCGATAAGGTCAAACCCTTTTTGATCCGCAAGCCGCGAGACTACACCGATAAGGGGAACGTCGAGCTTCTCTCCGTCTAAGCCGCTTTCTTCTAGCAGGATCCGTTTATTTTCGGCTTTGCCGCTTAGATCATCTATTGTGAATTGATTC
Organism: uncultured bacterium; assembly: GCA_965369985.1. GTDB lineage: Bacteria > Fidelibacterota > SORT01 > SORT01 > SORT01 > JACZTG01. The sequence goes on from CBDUTM010000108.1 coordinate 2,718, forward strand.
GGTATTAATTTATCTACACCGGGACTCCATTCAGTCACATCTATACCATTAAGTATTCCGTACAGATCGTCCGTCCGTTCTGTTAAGATCCCCTCAAGTTTTTCACCATATTCTTCAGTAGTGATCTCTTCTGCATATTTCTTGCTCACAGTACTGATCACATCGGTATGGAGAATACCGATCTTCATAAAATTCAGTTTACCGTAAAATTCAAAAGGACTCATCGGTTCAAAGAGACTTTCATCGAAACCGGTGCTAAGGATAGATTCTTTCGGGAATATACCCTGATAACCGAGATTATGGATAGTTAGCGCGGTGGCGATTCCGTTCAGGTCAGTGTCTGTTTTATCCAGGTACGCAGGTATCAATGCCGTATGATTATCATTTAAGTGTAAGACATCAGGTTTCCATTCACTTCTGCGAATAAATTCCAAGATCGCTTTCTGATAGACTATAAAACGAATGTCATTATCTTCGTAGCCTTCTCCTGAAGATGGATGAGCATATATTCCTTCCCTGCCGAATAGATCATTGTTTTGGACGAAGATCATTTCCACATTGCTGCCGGGTAAAACACCTTTGCGAAAATTAACTTCAAACGTTTTATCTCCGGCTTTGATCGAAACAGGCTCTCCATTAGAAGAAATATCAAAACCGCCTTTTTGAGTCACTTCGTAATAAGGAACTATCACCCTGCAATCAACACCTAACTCCTCCAATGCTTTAGGGAGTGCGCCCGAGACATCTGCAAGTCCTCCCGTTTTAGAAAACGGGGCTACCTCTGCCGCTGCCATTAATATTTTCATTAAAAAATCTCCTCAATGTGAGCCATATTAATCAATACTTTCAACAAATGGTCTGCTAATTTTCCTTAAGAAATTTCGCAGCATCTTCGGGGGAGGTCGGGTTGATATAAAATCCTGTTCCCCATTCAAATCCGGCAACTTTTGTAAGCCGCGGAAGAATTTCTATATGCCAGTGCCAATCATTTTCAAGTGTCTCCCAATAGTGAGTACGCTTCGGCAGTGCATTTGTGTTGGGTGAATTATGAACGAGAAAATTGTACGGCGGATCGTTAAGCGCAATCTTCAATTTGCTAAGTACATTCTTCATTATAGCAGCTAAGTCTGTCAATTGTTCGTCAGATGAAGAAGAAAACGCGTGATTGTGTACCAGTGGAGCAACCATGATCTCAAAAGGAAAACGTGATGCATATGGTGTAAAAGCCACGAAATGTTCTGTTTTGACTATTATTCGTAAATCGTCACTGATCTCCTGTTTAATAACATCACACATCAAACATCTCTCTTTTAATTTATGATGTTTCTGAGCTGTTTCAAGTTCATTTGCAACTGTTCTTGGGGTTATCGGTGTGCTTATCAGTTGTGTGTGCGGATGAGAAAGCGATGCCCCGGCCACTAAACCATAGTTTTTGAATATAAGAACATACTTGGATCGTGTATCTTTTTTTAATTCAATGATCCTGGAGCGATAGGTCTTAAAAACTTCTGTTAGATGTTCAAGAGGTAGGTCTGCCATGTTAACTTGATGATCGGGATTTTCAATCACGACTTCATGAGCTCCGATTCCATTCATTCTGTCGTATATTCCTAAACCTACTCTCTCAGGTTCCCCTTCCATCGTGACTGCAGGAAATTTATTTGGAACGACACGTACCTTCCAACCTTCAGTATCGGGTGCCGAGCCATTCTCCCTCATAGCATAGACTTCGGGAGGTGTCATTTTTTCATTTCCATAACAAAATGGACAGTTTGTAGCGTCATGTAGATCCTCTTCAACCACAAAATCAGATGGTCTTTTACTCCTTTCTGTTGCAATTATCACCCACCTTGATTGGAGTGGGTCGTGTCTTAACTCGGGCATAACTCTCCTTTAATGTTACAAAACATTATTATTTTAATTTTTCAAACCTAATATCAATATTAAATTTCAAACTTTCTTCTGTTTTTAATTTAAATTTATATACAGGTAATATTTCGCTGCTTTGGTAGATCATCTCATAACTCGTTTCTGATTGAGTGACTGTCTTTACCGGCAACACCCAAATTTCGCTTGCTCCTACAGCGGTGAAAGAAACCCTGAATTTTTGATAGCTGTCATATATCACTGCTCTCTCCGTCCGGAATTTACCGCTTTTATCAAGAGATAGTTTTTTTCCTGCTATCTCGATCCGTCGGCGTAAACTTTTACTTCCAAGCATTGAGAAATTGAATTCAGGGAGAAACATCCCATCTAATTTTCCTGTCAGGCATTTTAATTCATAAGAACCTACGATATGAGAACCATTTTTTTTCATCCATAAAGTTTTGCGTAGAGATAGCTCTGTTCCCCTCTTTGGTACAAATCTGGCCAACATATCAATGGACCACCCATTTGGACTGTCTAACTCTGCCGCATCGAATCTTTCCAAACGAAGATCATAAATATGTTTTGCTTCGCCTGTTCTATACTTACCAAAAGTTTCTCCTGATCTTAAAATATGATCCTGAAACCATCCTTTTCTCGAACTATCATAGTGTAGATGTTTTCCCATCTCAGAATTCACTTTGCGCTTGAGATCGTGTATGCTTCCGCCAACCTTCCCACCGGAATATTTTCTCTTTAGTTTTGTTTTGATGTCTTTGTGATAGGGTTCCTCGCGACGAGACATGGAATTTATGATGTTGAATTCAGCAGGACGATAATCGCATTCCGTAACGGCTCCTCCCTTTGCAGGTTCAATTATTGCTAATAAGTTCTTATTCTGAAGAAAATAATCACTTTCGCCATCCATATTAAAATCGTTTTTGCTCAATCCCATAGGAAGGTTGTTAATTATCATTTTTTCCGCTCTGATAAGATTACGGTACACAGAATCACGAAGATGCGGTAGGTAAATTCCTCCGAACACACCATGCCAATATGGACAATTGGTCTGAGCTTGCCAGACAGCATCGAGAGCCTTTATATTTAATTTTTTCGAGTCTCTAACAGTTTTGCTCACCTGCATCATACGTTTCTGCATATGACCGATTTCAGGATATTTGACCATAAAATTTCGCCAATATCCTGTTTTGACCAGAGATTTAATTTCGTCAGACTTCTCTTTTCCCCTAAATTTCTTTATCAAAGTGCTCAAGTTTTTTATGTCCGCAGTTGGCATACTCCATTTACCCATTTCGAAATAGGAGTTATCCGGAAGATAGACAGAGCCTTCAG
>CBDUTM010000109.1:0-5933 GCA_965369985.1 uncultured bacterium
TATCTCTTTAGATACCGTCATGTTTCGACTCATAAGTATAAATCCCTCAATTTGACCGTCCTCAGCAGGAATTGGATAGGTCCTTTCCTCAAAATATTCGCCGAACCGCTCGTCATAGCTTTCAAGAGGAATTACAACTCCATCCTGAATGGTTGGCTCGAGCGGGCAATCAACACATTTTTCGTCTTTACCACGAAATTTACTGAAACAAGTAGCTCCGACTAAGCTTATGCCTTGCCCCAGTACGATATCTGCAGGTTTATTGGAATAAATGATATTGAAATCCTTATCACAAAGAGCGATAAAATCCGTGATGTTATCGAAGATAGTTGTAAGATGATCCTTAAATTCCATGTCTCCCAAAATAGCCTAAATAAAAATAAATTGCGTTAATTAATTACGCATAAATAAACTTTCGGGCTGAAGATAATTAGTTCCTTCAGCCCGAAAGTATTTCCTAACAGGTACTACGTAAATCAAGCAGCGTAAGTTGCCAACAACTCCTTTGCCTGAGATACTCTTACATCCGCATTTATCCTTTTAAAACAAGAGATCGCGGTGTTAGCGCTTTCTTTCGCTTTTGCGATTTCTCCGCCTTTCATACCATAGAGCTTTGCCATTTCCATCATGGTTTCACCCAGGTTTAGCGGATCGTCATAATCCTCGTTAATCCGCTTACTATTTTCGAGGTACGAAAGAGCAGTGTCATACCGTTTATTCTCGCGATTTATTATGCCGAATATCTTATATACTTCAGCAACGCTGAGACGCTCTCCCAACTCTGAGAATATTCTGAAGGCGGTAGTAGCCAACGCAGTTCCGGCAGCAAGATCGCCCATTCTGCAATAAAGTTCCGCCTCTTCGAGATAGGACAGTCCCTTAGAATATTGATCGTTTGCCGAAGCGGCTAATTTTATGCTCTTTTGGAAGTGTTCCAATGCCTTGTCAAATTCTCCGCGAGCTTTATAGATTATAGCGATATTAATATATAATCTTGCTCGTTCGGCATCGTCACGTTTTCTGCCTATTAAAGAGAGAGATTCTTTATAGCAGATCATTGCTTCATTCCATATACCTCTCATGGCGTACACATTACCGAGATTGACATTAATCTTTTTGAGCAATTCATTCAATCTCGAAGCTTTAGCAATGGCTTTTGACTCTTTTAGATGCTTCTCTCCTCTGATGATATCACCCTGTCTTACTAAGGCGGCACCTATAGAGCTTTTAACGTGCGCTCTTCCCTGGTTGTTCTTTAATTTCGTAAAGAGATCAAGACTCTTTGTATAGTGTCTGAGTGTAGTAACCCAATTATTCCTATAGAAAGAGATATCTCCTAAGCGTTGATGAGCTTTTGCAAGCAGAAGGTCTTTGCTGAATTTCTTCAGTTTTGTTACAACTAAATGTAAAAGCCGCTGGGCTCTTTCCATTTGGCTAAAACTGATAGAAACTTCGGCTACGTCAAATAATAATTCGACGTATTCCTTTTCCTTCAAATACTCAGCAGCATTCAAAACAATTGTATCGAAATCGATTACTCTGAAAATTTCACTCTTTTCCGCCGAGATCAAGGATTCAGGAGGAATCTTTCGCCAATTGTTCTTCAGAAGGCGTTCCCTCTCTGTCCTGAGTGATCTCATTTTGTTGGCAAATGATCTTCCGCATCTGCGGTTAGCCAACTCGGAGACCTTCTCAATGAACAGCTGAAGGGTTTTTCCGTTTATAGTTTCCATGACATTCCTTTATAATAAAATTTATGGCTGATAAGACAATTTCGTCTGATCTTCAAACTCATTACTATAGACTCCATGCCCATTGAGTGAAGTGATCGACCTGTACAGATACGGTCTTGCTTGCTTCATCAATAACTGCACCATCAACTTCAACCCATAACCCTGAGGTTTCATCATACCAGACAACCTTCAAAGTGTTGGGGTCTCCGTTAAAATTAAGAACGTCATAAGATAGCGTAACGGTAACATCAAGCTGGAAATTCATACTCGGTAGAAATTCGACCGTAGCTCCGCATTGCCCGTCGGCGTTTACGCACCCAACTTCTACTGAGATCCAGGTATCTTCAGAAAGCGCATTAGCAGGTATATCGACTTTATTGCCGAAGGTCTTTTCGCCTCCTACGGTGCCTCCGTTATGTGCCTGAATTTGTTTAAGCGAATAAGCTTTTTTCCCTAATACCTGAAGCTGATTCACTATGTCAGAGTTCCAAGAAACCAAATTTAATTGATTCGTTGGTATTCCAATCGGATTTGAAGCTGATTGATTGTTCGTTTCTCCTTCAGGCGCAGTTAGCAGATCGCTGCTACAGCCCATCAGAGAAACTGTACCTATAATCAGAAAACTGATTATAGGGATCAGTTTGTTCTTTTTCATGGTGTCACCCTATTTGTTTTGTATTTATCCCAAACATCCTCTAATTATTTTCATTGATAACAAAAATCAGCTCTGTTAATGCAAAGCGTGTGCCAATCGATGCGAACTGCAATAATAAATTTCTAACTAAGGATGGGATCCTACGGCTGTAATATAATGCAATATTAGGGTTAATGCACTAAAAAAAATAATTATTTTTGAATATTATTACTAAAAGATGTAGTGGAATTATCTGATTTTACGGCTTAAATGGCAAAAACGGGCTATATAAACCGGTTTATTTGATTGATACTAATCAGGCAAGGTTAAACTTTTTCATTCGATATTTAATAGTTTCTCTTGAAATACCTAACAATAGCGCTGCTTTAGTCTGATTATTATTAGTCATCTCAAGCGCTTTTATTATCAACGATTTTTCAACATCTTCAAGGGAAATACCTTTTTCAAGAATATCACTGATGATGAATTCTGTTGATAGACTATCTTGAGATTGGGATTGCACTGTTGAAGAATCAATTATGTTGATGCTGTCACCGGAAATATATTCTCCTTTTTCAAACAGGACCGCCCGTTCCATCACATTTTTCATTTCTCTCACATTTCCGGGCCAGGAATATTTCATAAACAGTTTAATAACTTCAGGGAAAATTCCTTTGATATTTCTTTTGAATTCAGTATTAAAAACGCCTAGAAAATGTTCAGCGAGCAATATTATGTCTTCATCTCGTTCTCTAAGCGGAGGAAGCTCTATCATTGCCACATTCAGCCGATAATATAGATCCTGACGAAATTTCTCATCGGCTACGTATTGATCTAAATTACGGGATGTAGCGCTGATGATTCGGGTGTCGACAGATATTACTTTTGTTCCGCCAACTCTTCTGAAGACCTGTTCCTCTATAACTTTGAGTACCTTAGCTTGCAGACTGACGCTCATATCCCCTATTTCGTCAAGGAAAAAAGAGCCTTCATGAGACAATTCAACAAGACCTTTTTTCTGTTCTTTTGCGTCCGTAAATGCTCCCGCTTCATGCCCGAAAAGCTCGGCTTCAAGAAGGGTCTCTTGAAATGCGGAACAGTTGACCTCAATAAAAGGCTTTTTCGCTCGTTCGCTGTTGTTATGAATCGCCCGCGCAACAAGTTCTTTTCCCGTTCCTGTTTCACCCCTTATCAGTACTGTGGTTTTAGGGGTCTGGGATACGTGGCGGACAAATTCAAATACTTTTTTTATCGCATCACTGGTGCCGATAATCTCGCCGAACCCCAATCTGGTTTGCTCTTCCTTGTGTAGATACGCTAAATGTTCATCCATTTTTCGTGCAGAAACAGCCTTTTGAACGATTATGGAAATTTCATCCAGGTCAAATGGTTTTTTAATATAATCGCGCGCGCCGAGTTTAATTGCCTTAACAGCGCTGGGAACGTCAGCATGACCGGTAATTATCACTACTTCAATATTTTGGGATCTGTCCTTAACTTTTTCAAGTAACTCAAGTCCATCAATTCCGGGTAGCTGCAGGTCTACAAGCATAATATCGGGCGTATCGTGGCTCAAACGAGATAGAGCATCTTCTCCATTAGAAAATGTGGTGATATCGTGACCTTCTAATTCAAGAAAATCCTTAAGATTCGCGCTAATTATGTTATCATCATCAATTACGAAAATTGAAGCCATTAGTTATTCCGGTTTATTTGATACTAGTTCGAAGAAATTAGTATTTAATTGGTTTATATGCAACACTTCATGGCAATTTTAGATATAAAAATCAAGAAAGGCGTTTTATCATTAACATTGTAACATCATCAAGGAATAATTCTTCGCCTGAATATTCCTTAAGATTATCTAAAATAAGATTGATAATTTCAGTCCCGTCAAGATTCCTGTTACTTGCTATAAGTTCTGACAATCTTGAATCTCCAAATTCCACTTCATTTTCATCAAAGGTCTCAGTAACTCCATCAGAAAACAGAAGCAGAATCTCACCCTGAGAAAGGCTCAAAGTCTCATTTCCATACGGTGAGTCTAAGACAAAACCGAGAGGAATTCCTCCGGTCTTTAAATAAACGGAAGATCCATCGTTTTTTATCAACAATGGAGGATTATGGCCGGCATTACAATATTTGATAGAGCCATCCTTTAATTGAAGAATGCCCGAGAAAAAGGTGATGTATTTGGAGGATGGAGTAGAATTGAATATATGATTATTTAACGATGAAGTAAGGTCAGCTATTTGAGCAGATGCAGCTGCTTGGGATCTGAAGCTTGCCTGCAGACTTGCCATAAGCAAAGCAGCTGAAATTCCTTTTCCGGATACATCACCCAAGGCAAAGTAAAGACCTTCATCATCCACTACCATAAAATCGTAATAATCTCCACCTACAGCTTGAGCGGGAATGTTGATAGCTGCTATATCATAGCCGGGAATATCAGGAAGTGAAAGGGGAAGCAGCTTTGTTTGAATATCACGGGCAAGATCAAGGTCTTCCTCTAATTTCCTTTTCTCCTGCGCTTCAGCATAAAGCCATGCATTTTCTATAGCAAGTGCTGCCTGTATAGACAGATCTTCTAAAAAACGGGCATCGTCCTTAGAAAATTTTCCATGTTTACTGTTCAATGCCTGAAAAACGCCTATCAATGTATGTTCTTTGTTAAACACTGGAGAACAAAGAATTGTATTTGTAATGAATCCGGATAATTCATCTACACCTTTATAAAAACGCTCATCATTCTGTGCGTCGTCGATTATTATACTTTTGCCTTCTTTCGCTACAGTTCCGGCGATACCGGAGCCAAACGCGAGATTTATATCCAGATACGTGTCTTCAAGATATGCGGAGTGGAGTTCTTGTTTAGCCTCGTCGCCCAAAAAAATTGTCGCTTTTTCCGCCTGTAACTCTTCCATAGCAATTTTTCGGATACGCTCCATTAGCAGATCTAAATCAAGCGTTGTATTTATCAACCTTGTGGCTCTTATGATAGAAGACAAATGGTTAATTTCTCTTTGAAGAGATTCTACATTAGTATTATTATTTTTCAGGAATACTCCTAAAGTAAATGTTAATCTTATTTAGTTTCGGTATAGTCAACCACATTCGTTTTCGCTGATAGTTCACGAATCAGTTCAACTACTTTTTTATGCTCGGAATGATCGCTATATATTTCAAAGTCTTCTTTGCTGTTGAAGCTGGAATTTAATACAAGGTCATACGAGACCGGGGATTCACTTATATTAATCCCAATTTCATAAATTAAGATCTGAGGAATCAACATCGGTAATTTTTCAAGAGCTGATTTGATCAGATGTGCATTTTCGTTGTGGCTGTTTCCTGCTGCCGATTCTTTCAATTCCCACATAACGATATGTTTAAACATTTTTCACCTTGCCGGTTAAAATACAATAATTATAATAATTACAAGCAACTTTTATAAGATGCATCTGCTAATAAATTACGGCATAATCTTCAAAGTGTTTCTTATTAAGTAGGGGCACTTTCGCGTCATCAGACCGGAAAACGAACGGGCATTTTTGCTTATACCTGTTGGC
>CBDUTM010000110.1:0-5910 GCA_965369985.1 uncultured bacterium
GTTGAATTCGACAGTCCCGGACTTATATCGTATTATACAGTCGTCCGGACGGGTTCGCGCAATGAAGTCGAAGAGGGAAAATCGGGATTTGCTCATTTTTTTGAGCATATGATGTTTCGAGGAACGGAGAAGCATTCTTCGGAAGATTTTAACGATATACTAAAGGCCGTTGGAGCTGACCATAACGCAAACACTTCCGATGATCGCACAATGTATCATTTCCTGTCCAGCTCTGATGCTCTTGAGACTATAATGGATCTGGAATCAGACAGATTCCAAAACTTAAAATATGACGAAGATGCGTTTAAAAAAGAAGCCGGCGCGGTCCTGGGAGAATATCGAAAAAACATTTCAAATCCGTTCAGACCAATAGGGGAGAAATTACGCGATACTGCCTATCAAACTCATACTTATAAGCACACCACGATGGGTTTTCTAAGAGACATTGAAGATATGCCAAATCAATTTGAGCATAGTTTGTTTTTCTTTGACACTTACTACAGACCGAATAATTGTGTCATACTTGTTGTGGGAGATGTAGACCATAATTCTTTGATGGCGCTGGCAGAAAAATATTATGGTAATTGGGGAAGTGGACCTGATCAACCTGAAATTCCTCAAGAATCAGCTCAAACAGAAGGGAAGAGAGTAAAAATAGCATGGGATAATCCGACACTGCCGATTATAGCGATTGGCTATCACGTTCCGGCGTTTAGCGATAGCGAAATTGATATGCCCACACTTGATGTACTCTCGCAGGTGGCATTCTCGCAATCTTCGCCGCTATTTAGGAAGCTTGTGATAGAGGACCAGCTGGTGGACTTTGTGCAAGGCAACGCCGGGGATAGAAGAGATGCCACTATGTTTACGATTTACGCCAGAATAAAAGACCCGGCGAATGTCCAAATGGTAGAAGAAGAGATATATAAAGCGCTTGAGGAAGTGAAAAATGTTCTTGTGGATGAAAAACGCCTCGCATCGATTAAGTCTCATATGAAATATGAATTTGCAATGGGCTTGAATAGCCCCAAAAGTATAGCTACTACCCTCGCTCATTATATTAATTTAACAGGAGACCCGGAATCCGTAAATCGCGTATATGAGCTATATGACGCCGTCACCGCTCAGGATATACAAAATATCGCGCGAAAGTATTTCACAGAGAAGAACAGAACTGTAGTTAATTTAAGCCACGAAGGAGGTGAATGATGAAACGTCATAGCTTCCTGCCGGCTATAATGTCGGCTATTCTGATATTGGGTTGTACAAGTTCAAGCGTCAAGATGACCTCAAAAAAAGGAATAAATTTGAAAGTTACCGAGTTACCGAGTGCCCATTCACCACTGATCGCTTTTAAAATACAATTTAACAGCGGTACGATCAATGAACCGAAGGGAAAAGAAGGAATCGCCGGTGTCACCGCTGCCGTGATGGCACAAGGTGGTACAGGCGAGTTGTCGTATAATGATGTAGTACAGGTTCTTTACCCGATGGCGGCAACAATAGGTCAACAAGTAAATAACGAGGTGACCGTTTTTACTGGAGAAGTACATATAGATCATCTCGAGGAGTTTTATGATCTATTCAAAAATCTGATCTTGAATCCGCGATGGGATGAATCGGATTTCAAAAGGCATGTTGATCAGCACTCGAATTATATAAAGAACACATTGCGAAGTAATGACGATGAGAATCTCGGGAAGGTGGCTCTTAATCTGTTCATTTATGATGAACACCCGTATAGCCGTATAGGATCGGGAACTGTAAAATCGCTTGAATCTCTTACTATTGAGGATCTCAAAGAGTATGCCGCGGCTAATTATACTCAGGACAATATGGTGATCGGTATCGCCGGAGTATATCCTGAAGGGCTTGTCGAAAAAATTCGGGCGGACTTTTCCGTATTAAGAAAAACCGCTCCGGCAATTGTCGAGCTTCCTGAGCCTAAGCCGATCAGCGGAATTGAAGTAATTATAGTTAAGAAAGATAATGACGGAGCTGCGATTTCAATTGGCGCTCCGATTGATGTTACCCGCTCGGACAAAGATTTCTACGCACTAATGATCGCCAATTCATATCTGGGCGAGCATCGTACATTTAACGGTGCACTGATGAAACATATGAGAGAAGACAGGGGACTCAATTACGGAGACTATTCTTACATAGAGAATTTTATCCAGGACGGTGGCAGCACATTTCCCGTTCCGAATGTTCCACGGAGGCAACAGTTCTTCAGTATCTGGATTCGCCCTGTATCCCATGCAAACGCACTGTTTTCACTCAAGCAAGCGATAAGAGAATTGGATATGCTTGTATCTGAAGGCATCTCCGAAGAGGATTTCCAGACCACACGCAAATATCTGCTCAACTATTCAAAATTATGGGTGCAGACGGCTGGAAGGAGACTCGGTTACGCGATGGATTCCGATTGGTACGGGACAGATTTTTTTATTGATAAGATCGCCGAGGAGCTTCCAAAACTCACTCTCGGTGATGTGAACGCAGCAGTGAAAAAATACCTTCAATCTGATAATTTGAAAGTTGCCATAGTTACTGAGGAAGCTGAGAAGGTTCGCGACCTGCTGCTCTCAGGAGAGAAAACACCAATCAGCTATCAGGCAGGCAGCGTGTCTCAAGAGCTGTTGGATGAGGATGCGCTCATCGAATCTTATAAGTTGAATATAAACAAAGATGCCTTGAAGATAGTAGATGCAGGAGATCTGTTCGAGGGATAGCGCCTAACTGACTTAGAATTTGCCTCGAGAAAAGCAGGAAATATTAAATCTTCATGCCCAATTGTTCCCTGAAGAACGGAATCGTTTTCTCAAGCCCTTCTTTGAGAGAAACTTTAGGCTCCCAATTTAACAGTTTTTTGGCTCTCGAAATATCAGGTCTTCTAACTTTGGGATCATCTTCCGGGAGAGACTTGTTTTCTATCTGAATCTCTGCCCCGACGGCATCAATGATCTTTAGAGCAAAATCTGCGACCGACAGCTCTTCCGGATTTCCGATATTGAAAGGGTCAGCGTTGTTAGAGGTCAATATTTTGTAAAACCCGTCTACCGTATCACTGACGTAGGCGAAGCTCCTCGTCTGGCTGCCATCACCGAATACGGATAAATTTTCGCCCTTAAGCGCCTGAGTGATAAATGTGGGAAGAGCCCTGCCATCGTCTAATCTCATTCTCGGACCATAAGTATTAAATATCCGGACTATGCGTGTATCCAGGTTATGGTATCTATGATATGCCATAGTCATTGCTTCTGCAAACCGTTTCGCTTCGTCATAAACACCTCGGAGCCCAATGGAATTTACATTTCCCCAATAGTCTTCCGGTTGAGGATTGACCAAAGGATCTCCATATACCTCAGAAGTAGAAGCTAAAAAAAAAGTCGCCGATTTTGCCATAGCTAAACCCAGCGTATTGAGTGTTCCTAAAGAACCTACCTTGAGTGTCTGTATCGGATAATTAAGATAATCTTTCGGACTCGCCGGAGAAGCAAGATGTAACACAAAATCCAACTCCTCCTTAATGTTTATAAAATTCGTGACATTATGATCGATAAATTTAAATTTTGGGTTTCCACTTAGATGGACGATATTCTCAAGATTACCTGTCAGGAGATTGTCAATGCAGATAACCTCCATATCTTCAGATAAAAGTCGGTCACATAAATGTGATCCTAAAAACCCGGCGCCACCTGTAACAAGAGCTCTCATGTTGATTCCTTATTCAAAACATTCCCGAATTATAGATCGTACAAAGTGATTAGCATTCTATCTGAGTGTATGCACATGTTAATATACGTTATACCGCACTCCCAAGAAGAGGTTGGTTTTTTCACTTTCACTCGAATTCGCCCCGCGCTTTGTCTCGTTAAAAATACGTTGCACTGAAAATTCGATGAAGAGATCCCTAAAAGGCTCATACCGTCCGCCAATGTTGTAAATCCGGCGGTGTTCGATCTTGAGTTCGGGATCCAGAAAGATTATCGTCTCATTACGGTATTGTTCATCAATGGGGCGGAGCTCACCTTTGCGAGTTCGCTCCATCCATGCTGTAAGAGAGAGGGAACGGCTGAGGAAGTATTCCGCCGAAAAGTAGAGGTTGTCCGCGTTGGGACCGGTCCAGAATCCTAACGGATAACCGTGGCTTTCCAAATCGTTAATAGGAAATCTATGTCGATATGCCCTCGGGTCGATTCGGGTGTATTCAGCGCGAAGGTCGAGGTCAGGCACCCGGGAAAAAACATCGGTCAGAAGAATTCCCATCTGATACGCGATCCAGTTGCGGTTGTCAGAAGTGAACGCAGAACTTAATTCGATTTCGTCAACATAAAATTGTCCGTAGATCCGCATGTCCTTAATGGTGTGAATGTCGGCACTGAAAGTAAACTGTACATTGTCACTGTCCCCTATATAATTTTGAGACGACCAGATAGGTAAGATGGGAACTAAATAAAGCGGCTCTATTCGAAGTCCGTATATAACGCTTTCTGACAGGCTGAAGGTGGCCCCGGGAAGATTCAGAGTCAGGATATGCCCCGTGAAATATTTTGTAGGCCTCCGCGATCGGTCACCGCCGTATATCTGTTCATAAATGGGGTCATTAATTCTGCCGTTAGTACGAAGCGAGGAGGTCAAGAAAATGAATTCCAGCCTGTTATGCAGGTCTAAACGAAGCTTGAGCGTCGGCACCGGCGGAGGCTTATCCGAAAGTGCCAGCGTGCCGCGGTAACCTGGTCCCCAGCGATTTACACCCGAGCCATACTCAACTCGAAAACCCCTGTGCTGAAAGGTAAGATTCGCCTCCGCCGTATCAAAAAAGAAGCGCGCATCCTCACCTCCTTGAAATTTCCTCTGCGTAGCCAGTCCGCGTTCAGGGCTTAGCCGCCGTATGTATGAGGTATCGCTGGCTCTGGACGGAAGCCTGAGCGCAAGTCCTCGCTCAGTGCTGTTGGTAAAAAAAAGAGAATAACCGAATTGACCGTAAAGATAGCCATAGCTGTAAAAACCTAAAGCGGCAGTCGTAACCGAACTTTCCTTGTCCGCAAGTTCTATACCGCCTGATGTGTGTCTCTTGAAACCAACCGCCGGATTAAACAAAAAATGAGCATCAGGATATCTTAACGTAACGGCATGCCGGCGTCCGATGGGAGTTGGCGAGATACTTTCGAGCTCAATCGCCAGCTCTTCCCGCAGCCATCCAAGCCGCTCTAGATCCACCGGGCTCAGTTCATCTTCACTGATTTGCGTCACCATAGCTGCCACATCCGACCTTGAAAAAGGCTTGTTCATCAGATTTGCCTCATGCAACACACCCTTGGCTTGCATCCGCTCGAGAAACCCATATGCCCAATGCCCAAGAGGCAGATTCACATATTGCCCTTGCGCAAATCCACCACTTAAAAGAAGGAGAACAGAGAGCAGCAACGCGCGCAATGCTATATTCATATTCTCCGACATTCCAAATTTCAGAGTGGAGTTAGAATTCACATGTTTTCCTGATTTCTTAATATTCAAATATAATATTTTTCTTCACCTAAAGTAATAATTTATAGCATATTGCGGCTCATAATAACCATTATTCTCGGCGGTATCAAGGGTTTTTCTCCTAATCCGATAAAAGGAGGAAGTGTCGTTCGCTGTGTATAACCTGATTAAAAAAGGAGTAGATCTTCTGATCTACAAGCGCAGATCAGCTGGAAGGTACGCAGTTGATTGTGATGCTTTCAATATAGCAAAGGTTTCAGAGGGAATCGATACACAAAAGGTCACCAATTATGGTGACCAGTTTCTCTCAGCTCCCCTTACGGTGCCAAAACACAAACTTTTATCTTCAATTTGATGTTGAGTTGATACGGATTCCGGGGAAGGGAATGTGTTTATTTAAAAAGAAATACCATAAAA
>CBDUTM010000111.1:0-5891 GCA_965369985.1 uncultured bacterium
GGGCTTATGGGATTCAGGACGCTGGAGCATTATTCATTCAAAAAATAGAAGGCTGTTATAATAACGTAATGGGATTCCCACTTACCCGTTTTTATGAAACTATGATCGATCCTGAAAACAGAAAACGGCTAAGTTTAGGCGAATAGTTATTTCGAACTTTCGAATGCGATTTAGTGATACCATCTTAAATTATTATCTTTTGAAAAAGAAAATTTTGCTTTTACTACACCCTGCTGAGGCAATCTTTCCAGTTCTTTATCCTCTGCTTTCAATCTGATATAAAAATAAAACTTTTCATCTAGGGTCAGACTCAAATCATTCATGGGTATTTTGATTTCAATGAATTCTTGAAAGGCCACCCTCCCTTCTGAAAGTTCCTTTTGTACATTGTTTGAGACTATTTGAATGTTTCCCGAGTTTTCAGAAAGAGGAATGCTTATTACAGCTTCAATCGGTTTTACAACACACAGATCGATTATGACGGATTCTTCGGTTGATTTTAAAATTCCCATATCTCCGTCAAGCCTTATATAGATATTATCCTTGTCAAATCCGTATTTGACTCCTTTAATTATATGAGATGCATGGCTACCTGTGCTTTCTTCTAATATTAGGTGTCCCGCAGACTGCCATTCTTCATTATCGGTTTCTATGCCATCAATATCCGGAGAAAATATCCCCTCCGGAGGAGCTTCTTCTTCGGAGATACTCGATTCAAGTGGTTCAGCAATATCGTCCGGCACCGGCAAATTAAGATACCCGTAAACATTCTGTAAGTGGGTTCTGAACAGTTTATCAAACAAGATAGCTTGTGGCAAAAAACGATTTTTTCCATACCACCAGAACCAATCAGCGCCTTCAGCGGCCATTAGATGTTTATGTGCGGCGTTATACCTACCCTTAAACGGTTCTTTGTCCACGTTATCCATCTTTTCTGCCTCGAGCAATACTTCTCTCGCCTCTGTAAGGACATCCCATGCCCTATTCGTCTGCTCCTGACCGATCCAGGAATTAAAATTGCAATCAACGCTTGAACCGGGCGAAAGTGTTTCCAGTTGAGGGATATCAGTGGCATTTTTTAGGAAATCACCAAATGAGGTAGTCATTAATGTACCGGATTTACTCAGCACGGAGAAGAGCTCATTAAAAAACAGATAACCGTTTTTAGGATAATATTCCCAGCTATTTTCACCATCTAAAACTATTGGAACAAGATATTGTGATTCATCTCCGGAAAGTGATTCGCGGATCTCCTCCAATTTCAGTATCAGTTCATTTACCGCTTGCCCGGGTGAAAGTTTCGAATAATTGAATGATATTGCTTCAGATAAATCAGAAGATCTAAAAAATAGCGCCGGACAATTTTCAATTCCTTCGATCCTGTGCACTTGATATCTTTTTTCATTGGTCATTTTTTCATTTAGCGTGCGACTCAACACTTTATCGTCACTGATCAGCCATTTAACACCTTCTTCCGCCGCGTGCTCAAGAGTTTCATAACATACCGACCCTTCCGGTAGCCACATTCCTTTCGGTATATCACCAAACTGCGCTTTGTGAAAATTCATCGCGCTATTAATTTGAAATGATGCATCTTCGGGATGAACGAAACGAAGTGATGCTTCATCACAATATCTATCAGCGATTTTACCATAATCATTATCAATTATAAGCGGCAGTATAGGATTATAGTAAGGTGACATTGCTAATTCCGCTTGCCCGGAATTTGATAATTTTTTGAACATCGGAATGATCTGATTCAAAACATCCGTATGAGCTGCAAAGATTATTTCTTTATCATTTTCTGTAAATTGTCCTGTTTTCGTCAATAGATCCTTGATCGAATCTGTTTGGATTATATTCCATCCACTCCAGCTGAGCAAGTGAAGAACTTGAGCATCAAGGATCTCAATGTCCGAAGTATGTTCAACAGCCTTATTAACCCCGTACGTTCGGACTCTTTCTGTCCAAATATTATTCAAATTATTCCATCCCGGATATTCTATCCCTGATTTGGTCGAATAGAGATCAAATATATTTGATAACAGAAATTCTTTTTCTTCGAAATTCATTTTACCGGGATCTTTTAATGTGAGCTCCTGAAACTTATCCTGGTAATCGAAATCTGAATATTCTTTTAGCTGCTCAAGAAGTGAAGAACTAAAACTAAATGTAACTTTAATATTTGGATATTGCTTAATTAACGACACGATATTCAGGTAATCACGTGCAGCATGAAGCCTCACCCATGGCTGCGAATTAGCCAAATCATCCGGGCCGGCAAAGTATGGTTGATGGTAGTGAATTAGAAATGCTATGTTTAAACGACCCTTCATCAGCGCTTAATCAAGATAATTTTTTTTGTTATCTTCTTCATCATATATTTTATATTTGACTATCAATAAACGTTTCAGTATTATTCATCGTTTATACACGGAGTAATCGATTTAATGGCAAATTTCTATGAAGAGCTACGCGAAAGTAGACTTGCAAGAGGTCTCTCGATTGAGGATATTGCGAGTGTTACGAAAATTAATCCACAATACCTGCACGCTGTAGAATCCGGTGAATATGAAGTATTGCCTGAGCCGTATATTGTACTTTTCATCAAAGCTTATGCCAAAGAAATAGGGATCGATCCCGAAGACGCTGCCAGGAGATATCGCCTCTTCAGATCAGCAGAACAATTACCAAAGGAAAAGCGCCGAGCTAGACGCGAACTAGCGGAGGGCGAAACAAAATCGGATAGCGAGTCGGAAACAAAAGCAGCACCACGATTGATGTGGGTTGGAATTATACTGGTTTTCGGCATTTTATTGATAGCAGTAAAATTTTGTGGTGTTGAAGAATCGACAATTACCTCTTTCGATGAATCTGTTGAGAACGGGGATATATTGTCCGCTGATAAAGCATTGATCATTTCGGACACGCTAACCGCTGCTGATTCCACAGTTTCTGATTCCCTTGATGCTGTTAAGCCTGCTGCTCCTGTCTCGATGTCGTTGCGCATCATGTCCATGGACAGTGTGCGCGTTCGGGTCGTAGTTATAGCTGATGATGGAGTTCCCGATGATATCACCTTTCAACGGCTTGGAGAGGAACGAATATGGAATGCTGACGACCAATTTTCTTTGAGGATCAGTAAAACAAGATCTGTCGCTATCTATCTCGATGATCAATTACTTCCTCCCCTTGGACCTGAAAATACTTGGGTCAGCAGGGCGATAATCAAAAAAGAAGGCATCATTAAGCAACAAACAATTCTTCGCGCAAGAAATTAGTCGCCTCACGCCGATAGCGAATGAAGTTTTGTAATTAGGTCCACCACTCTGCAAGCATAACCCATTTCATTGTCATACCATGCTGACACTTTAATGAATTTATCATCCATTGCGCGAGTTAATCCGGCATCGAATATCGCAGAATTTACGTTACCTGTAATATCCACAGAAACGATGGGATCTTCTGTATATTCGATTATCCCTTTCATTTCACCTTCTGCCGCCTCCTTCATAACTTTATTGATCTCTTCAACAGTTGTTGGTTTTTCAATTTCAAATATCAGATCCACGATTGAACCATCAGGAATTGGTACTCTGAAAGACATTCCGTCAATTTTTCCTGCAAGGCTTGGAAGGACGACCCCAAGCGTTTTGGCAGCTCCTGTGGAAGTGGGAATTATCGAAAGTGATGCCGCCCTTGCTCTCCGCATATCAGAATGAGGAGAGTCCAATAGCTTTTGATCCATTGTATACGCATGTATCGTACTTAGAAATCCCTTCTTAATATTAAACGCTTCGTGGATCACTTTCGTGACTGTCGCAGCGCAATTCGTCGTACAGGATGCGTTAGAAACTATTTTTTCCTCTCCGGTTAATATATCATCGTTTACACCGAGAACGATAGTTGCGTCAATATCGTCTTTAGGTGGCACCGTAAGAATGACCTTTTTCGCACCTGCACTCAGATGCTTTTCTAATTGAGATCTATCACGAAATAGGCCGGTGGATTCAACGACTATCTCAACTCCAAGTTCTCCCCACGGAAGGTTTGCCGGGTCCCTTTCTGAAACCATTTTAATTTTATCACCTTCAACCAACAAATCACCATTGTCAATTGTCACTTCTCCCGGATAAGTTCCATGAACAGAATCATATTTCAGGACCGTACAAAGTTTTGAAGGATCAGTCAGATCATTTATCGCTACGAAATCAAAATCTGCTTTACGTATGAGTTTCGCAGCTCTCATGACTGAACGTCCTATTCTGCCGAAACCGTTTATACCAACTTTAATTGCCATTAATTTTTTTCCATTTTTTAGTCACTCAGCTCTTAACCACTAAAAAAATCTAACAACTCTTTTAGGGTAACGCAAGTATTTAATAATTCTTTTTAATAATTACTCGTTTTTCGTGCAAGCCGCGTAATGTCTCTGATTGCTACTTCCGGCTCAAGCATCTGTCCATCTACAGGTTGCTGATGGATTTTTCTTACCACATCCATTCCTTTAACTACTTTACCGAAAGTGGCAAATCCCTGTCCATCCGGATTGCGTTTACCTCCGAAATCAAGTTCCGGTTGATCTCCTACACATATGAAAAACTCTGAAGTAGCGCTACCGGGTTCATTCCTCGCCATCGAGATCACGCCGTCTTTATGTTTGATCTCTGTAATTTCAGTGGTCTCATGCTCGATAGGCGGATACATTTTTTCTTCCGAAAAGAGCCCGCCCTGGATCACATCGATCGTGATATCGTTATCCGGCTGGTTGTCATCTCTCACAGCTCTGTAAAATTTGGAGTTCTTAAACGATCCATCGTCAACATATTTAAGGAAATTCAGAGCGGTGATGGGCGCCTTATCGAGGTATATTTCAATCGTTATTTCTCCCAGCTCTGTTTCCATCTTGAGCATAACTACAGCTGATTTCGATTCACATCCGAAACTCAAAAACAGTATAATGACTGAAAGGGATAGTATGGATATTTTCATCAGAGTATGAATCCCAAAGTTCTTTTAACATATTCTGTTAAGCTGCGTTTAATTTAATCCGATAAATTGATATTACAAGGTCTCAAATTCCTAATTTCGTGTATTTGATTAAATACTTATTCTTGTTTAACTTCAACCGACTAATTATTGGTTATGAAGACTATTATTATATTATATTTAGCATTACAATTTCTCGGAATTGGTACCACCTCTCTGTATGCGCAAGACGTGTACACGAAACTAAAACAAAGCTACCTTTCCGGTGAGATAGACCAAAAGATTTACTCTTCAAAAGTTAAATCCTTGTATTCTGAATTATTATCCGGACAATATTCCCCGGTAGCAGGAGAAAGCACTATCAAATGTCTCTTCCCGATCCAGGTTGAAGCGAGTAAGCATTTTAGTTCGCTGGAAAAATCCGCCGCCACCTTTGTAGTTGTCAGGCCCGAATCACAGGCGAGCTATATTACAGATGAAGGACATTTTAAGATCCACTATGACACTACGGATACACATGCTGTGGATACAACCAATCTTCTGGGAAATGCAGTACCGGATTGGATCTACTATACAGGTCGGGCGTATGAGCGGGGTTGGAGCATGTATATTGATTCACTTGGCTATCAGATACCCCCCGTTGACACTGTCGATGGAGACCAGGTTGATATATATTTAAGGGAGCTAGCTCCGATCTTCAATTACGGCACTACATATTCTGTCAATGATACCGGCTTTGCTCGAAATGCGCCGAACATTACATATATCGAAATGGATGATGATTTTTCCGAAAATATTTACTTTACTCACGGTTTGGATGCCATGCGCGTAACTGCTATTCACGAACTTTTTCATGTATTCCAGCTCGGTTACACACTTAGACCAAATGATATCTGGTTCTA
>CBDUTM010000112.1:0-5855 GCA_965369985.1 uncultured bacterium
ACTTTGCTTTGTTCTTTTCTTATCAAGGGATATAACTACTGATCATCATCTGATTCACCATCGTTTTCACTCCTAACTATAAATATAAATTCGTAATCATATTCGGAATGTAATTCGGCAGCTTTTGCCGCAAGCTCTTCCTCAATATCCTCTAATCCTTCCTCGGTTGTCCTGACTTCCACAACGATAGACCCATCAACTTCTTTCACAAAACTTAAAATTTTTGTTTCTACAAACATCTCCGAGAGAGACGCTTCAATTTCATGAATGATACCTTCAAGCTCTATATCTGTTATCATTCCACGATCCTCCAGTCTAAATCCCGGCGTTCAGTTTAGGTAATTGTCTATTAGTAACGATATTTTTTTCCTTGATTCGGAACTCATACTATTAATATCAGTTATCAGTGCGCTGCTCAACGCAGTAGCGCACGCACATTCCCTTTTTTCGGGAATATTTGATAAAGCCGATAAAATTCCTTCTCTTGCCGATTCAGTTGAGGCATTTAAATTAGCCATAACTTCAGGTACTGAGACCGGCTCTAAATCCTCGTGCCATGCATCGTAATCGGTCACAAGCGCGATCGTCGAAAAACAGATCTCCGCTTCTCTCGCCAACCTTGCTTCCTTCATATTCGTCATTCCTATGACATCCATTCCCATTTTCTTAAAGAATTGACTTTCGGCTTTAGTGGAAAATGCCGGTCCTTCCATGTTGACATAGGTACCGCCCTGATGCACTTTAGATTTTTGCTGACTCAGTGAATTATAAAGGACCTCAGACAATACCGGACAAACAGGTTCCGCAAACGATACATGAGCTACGATTCCATCTCCGAAAAAAGAGTTATTTTCGCTGTTTCTGGTTCGGTCAAAAAATTGATCCACTATCACGATATCGCGTGGGGCGATTTCCTGTTTGTATGACCCGACTGCAGAAACAGAAATTATCCGTTCGACACCCAACTGTTTCATTCCGTATATATTCGCGCGGTAATTTATTTCCGCAGGAAGAAGTTCATGACCTCTTCCATGGCGCGGCAAAAATATTATCTCTTTCTCTTCATATTTGAATAGGGAATATTTATCCGAAGGATTCCCCCACGGAGTATCGACAGAAAGCTCACTGATCCTTTCCAGACCTTCTATATTATAGAATCCGGAACCGCCGATGATACCTATTTTTACATTATTTCCCACTCTGAAACCCTATTTCTTCCAAGTCTCGCAAATTATATACATGTTCATATAATGTCAAGTGAAAAGCCCTTTAAAATATGCAGAAAACAGCACATTAATTTTTGCTCTTAAATTATTTCTGAATTTATGATATTTTTAAGAAATTATAGAAGAACTGAAAAAGAAATAAGGACCGAATTTCTGAAATTATTATCTGAAGAGAGCTTTTATACTGCCCCATGTCTCTCTTGCTGCGGAGAGTGTGGGAGTAACACTTACCAATTTTGAGTACGTGAACGATCCGTCATTATCTGAGATTTTTAATCGATAGCTATATGTTCGGTTCGTAGGTTTTGAAAATACCGATTCATCAAAGTAGGAATAGCGACTGTTACTTCCTAACGCCTTGATTGTAGTCACAGCCGTATATGGTCCGCCGGACACGCTCCGCTGAATTTCATATTCTTCCAACCTTAATTCTATCCCCGAGTCCCATTCCAACATTATACCGTTGTCTTTCGGATATGCTAAAAAATTGGTGATGTCGGTTTCGCTCAAGAGGTTACTGACCATCAAAAAAAGTATAATAAGCGTAATTGTCGTTCTTTTCAGCATATTTGTTACCAATAAATTAATTACTTGTCTATCATTTTAGCTAATTTTTATTATTAATCAAGATATTTTTTAAAATAATCTGTTTAGCTGTTAAATAAAATATAAAGGGTCGGTCCCAAATGAGGAACCGACCCTATTATTACGAATAACAAACAGCGTTATTTCAACATTATCATCTTGCGAACTTTATTGAAATCTCCTGCCTGAATTCTATACAGGTAAACACCTGAAGATATCTGATTGCCCGAAGACGTAAGCCCGTTCCATTCAACAGAATGGAATCCTGCCTGCATATTTCCGTCCACGAGTGTAGTTACTATCTCGCCTCTCAGATTATAAACCTCCACCACGACATTACCTGAAACTGGTAACTGATAGTTTATCCGTGTTGTGGGGTTAAACGGATTCGGATAGTTCTGGTCCAGAGCGAATACTTTCGGAATCGCGCCTGAAAATCCATCTATACCCGTAACCACAAAGGAGAAATCGTTAGATTTTTTCCCTTCGTTCTCTGAAAAGTCAGTAGCAGTTACAAAATATGAGTATGAACCTACTACCGAGGCGTCGCTGTCGAGATATACAGTTTCTATTGTATTTTCGATGGGCGTAAACACTGTGCCATCTCCAATAGAACGATATACAGTATAGAATTTAGCCTCTTCTTCGACTATTTCAGTCCAGCTCAATTCTATACCCTCGGCCGTCGCTGTTCCTACTAACGCTGGCGCTTCAGGTATGAGATTATCCACAGACCAACCTGTACCGGGAAAACCATCGAGTAGTATCATTCCATCTCCACGGTCCTCGCCATGCGCAAAAACCTGGAACGTCGACTCCCAGATGTTGGTAGGCGATATACTGTCACCAAGCGTGGGAGCATCGTAGGCATACTCATAGAAATAATCTACATTTGGAATAGATTCAATAAAGGTCGGTGCGCCTCCCATTCCCAATGCATCTTCCCATCTCCAGAGAGAATAGTTGGTGATTCTGCCGTTTCCTATATCCGCCATTTGCCAGGTTACTGTTACTTTCCGACCCTGGTCATTGGGAACATCCCTTACCCAGAAGATATCAGGGTAGAATACTCCACCGCTGGAATCCAGGAAGAGATCCTGCCAAACAGTATCACCGTTGACAACAAGATTATCGGTAAAATCCGAGAAGAATCCTACTGCGGATGCGCCGACACCATAAACTCCACCGGGAACATCGAAATTATAAAAACCTGATTCGTCTGTACCCGTTTCTTCAAAAAAGAAATCGGAAAATACTTGCACATTCGCGCCTACGATCGGATCCCCTGTAAAATTGGAGAATACCATGCCTCGGATCACGCCGGGTTCACCACCGTCAAACGGTTGCAGATTGAATTCAACGTATACCGTATCATTCAACACTACTACAGAGTCTTCATATTCGAACATAAATCCTTCTGCCCAAACATTGACGATGAATGTATCATTCAGTACAGGAATGAAATAATATCCGCTCTCGTCCGTACCACCGAAATTCATGAATCCGCTATTGCCATAAACATCAACTCCAGCGAATGGAATCGGCGCGCCGGTTTCCTGGCTGTAAACATGACCTTCGATCGCACCCTGAGCTGTATATACATATAGACTTACTCCGGCACTGTCCGAAGCTATCTCAAATTGGTCTTGAGGCGAAAATTGGTCTTCTGACAAATGACATACCGCAACACAGTAACCGTTGTTGCCCATTTCGAGATCAGCGTAGCTGGATGTAGGTAGTGAATAAGTGCCTCCTGCAGCATCACTCGTAGTCAAAGTATATCCAAGCTGAGATGTTCCTCTGACCTCAAAACCTCCTGTGGCCTCTGAATTCAGAAATGTAGTACCCGTAATAAAGCTATCTGTTACATAGGCTACCAGATTTACAAGTGCAAAGCCACCTTGTGGCACATTAACGTACTGGGTGAATGGCACTAAATAATTCGGGTTAAACCAATCAGGATCCGGAGACACGTTCCAATCTCCTCCAACAACAGCGAGATCAACATTCCCAAGAGCGTTGGTTGTTCCGAATACTTCCACACCGAATCCGTCATCTTGAAAGGCTGATACAGGAACTCCCTCAAGAGCAAAACCGTTGTTGTCCTGTACAGAAACCGTAATAGTTGCGTCACCGGTAATAAAGTTAAAGTCGATTCCGGTTTCGTCTCCTGTAACTACCTGAACATAAGCAGTATCCGGGAACAGACCACCGGTCACATCAAAAAAATCAAACGCGCCGATAAACCAGATACCGGCACTTTCGGTGGGAAGATCCAGTGTATAGTTACCTGATGCGTCTGAAATCGTTAATGTAAATATCTCCGGTCCATCTTCGAAAGTCTCCTCAGGGACTACCTCAAAGGCAAGTATCAGTACCCCTTCATGAGCTCCGACAGAACCCGATACCGTAAACGATGACGGGTCTGCTTCTACTCTTAGGGCAGCAGTATCAGCTGCGGCTCCATCATCAGCCGTTATCAGCCAGTTGCTTTCAGATACTATTAGAAAGTCATCATCGTCATCCTCAAACGGATATAGAGTAATCTGAATGATTCCGGGGGTTAAATTCTCATCTTCAAATCCATCGTCAACAACAAAGGCATCATCGTCATCATCAAACAGACTGAAATCGCCCGCGTCCACGATCTGATTATTATTCGCATCCCAAAATACCTCAAAAAACGCAGTGTCTCCTAAGAGATCAACGGTTATTACCAACGAATCTCCCACCGTGATAGTATCAGGATCCATACCGTTCAATAAAAGTGTCGTTGTACCTGCAGCAGCAAATTGAGCGCTTTTCAATAAGCTTCCGCGTTGACTTATCGAAGTAACTTCCCGGGATAGTCTAAACGACTCTAAAATCTTACTCCTATACAAGCTCAGATTATTCCCCTTTGCTTGACCTGCCATTGTTTGATGAAGGGCACTCAGTTTTTCAGACATATCTTTCAATCCGTAAGTTTGAGCTTTTTGCGTTAGACGGCTGAATTTAGTCTTATCCCAACCATTAGATCTGTAAAGCTCCAGCCATTTTTGGCCATCAAATTTGGCTGCTATTTCAATGTTCTTAGCGTCACTCGCAGATACTTTCTGAGGTCCGCTTTTGTCGGCAGCGACCAAGCTGTCGACGCTTGTAAATAAACCCAGCATCATTACCGCTAATACAACGGCAAATATTACACCGGTTTTATTTGTAACATTTGATACCATTTGTTACTCCTTCGTTTGGTTGATCCTCACCTAATTGTAATTATCTGATACAATATCTTTACTACAAAAATGCCTGATTGTTCCGCTAAAATGTGATGCAAATCACATTGTCTTTTTACAATAGAATTATTGATGTTGATGATACCGCTTTCAACAATTGATAACTTACGTTCCAGCATGAGTACTTTCTTTTTTCTCTCCCACTAAACTTAGATTACCCTTTTATCGGTAATATCATTGTTAACTATAACTTGTTGTAAATCCAATAATCGTGCCACTTAGAGAAATTAAATGATATTGTTTGAGACACTTGATCACAGCTTGCAACCTGAGATCTTTTGTAAAAAATTGTTTCAAATCGGCAACTAACTGCCACCCCCTCTCCTTTGTGAATATGTCTGCAATATAAATTGTTAAGTTGATTAAAATCAAATCAGTTTTTCTAATCTTTTTCTTGACTGCCGTCAACATCGCTCATATATTAGCATCGGTTTAATTATGGCAAAAACATTAAGATCAAGAGGAAGGAGTTCCGGGAGTGATATTACCTACGGGAAAAGGAATTACCAGTTTTTTTTCGGAGGGCTGGCATTTATTATTCTGGGATATGTCCTGATGTGGAATTCAGAAGTCTATAGCCAGCAAGCGCTAACGGTCTCAATTCTTCTTCTTTTCGTCGGTTATATTGTTTTACTCCCAATTGCTATTTTGTATAGGGGTGTAAAATCGCCGACCGAAGATAATTCTTAAATTAAACCGATCACCATATGGGGTGGTAGTTCAATTGGTTAGAGCACCGGCCTGTCACGCCGGAAGTTGCGGGTTCGAG
>CBDUTM010000113.1:0-5789 GCA_965369985.1 uncultured bacterium
CCTTTTCCTGCACATCTGGAAATATTTCTCTCATTACATCTACAAAATCTTTGGCATATCCGGTCTGCGGATTTTTACTTTTTTGTCTCTGCATAATTGACATAGTTACTTCAGCGAGATAATCAAGCGTAAGGTAATCTATCGGTCCACTTCTTACCATTGTTATGGGAGCATCTACCGAATCTCCCCAAAAACCCTGAGCATTGGCAATTCGGATCATATCTGCGCTCATGTTCTTAATACTCCCGTCACGTACGCCGGCATATCCGGATTATGATCTGCCATTTCTAATCCCTGAATCAATAAGTTTCGGGTATCACGCGGGTCGATAACCGCATCCAACATCATCCGGGCGGCGATATAATATGGAGACATTTCTTCTTCATACTTTGCTTTGATCCGCTCATAAAATTCTTTTTTCTCTGATTCGCTAAGATCCTTTTTGGTATATAGGACAGTGTTTGCTGCTATTCCGCCGTCCATTACAGCAAGTCGGGTCGTGGGCCAGCCCACTATCAAACGAGGGTCGTAAGCCTTTCCGCACATGGCATAATTTCCCGCTCCGAAAGAGTTTCGCAAAATGACGGTAAATTTCGGGACCACCGAATTTGCCTGAACATTTACGAACTGGGCTCCATCCTTAATAATTCCTTCATTTTCAGCTTTCGTTCCTACCATAAAGCCTGTAACATCCTGCATAAAAACGAGTGGTATCTTCCGTTCGTTACACAACATTATAAAATTTGTGGCTTTATTTGCGGAATCAGAATAAATAACATTTCCCATCTGTATTTGCGGTGGTTGTGAGGCTCCAGTATGATCAGGCGGCATTTCTTTTTTAACCGACATCCCCTGATTTGCAACTATACCTACCGAAAATCCTCCGATCCTGGCAAAACAGGTAACAATAGTTTTCCCATATTTCGGTTTAAATTCCTCTAGTTCGCTTCCGTCCACGATTCGCCCGATTATTTCCCTCACATCGTATTTACCACCTAGATCAGCCGGGAGGATACCCAACAGATCATCGGGATCTAATTTCGGTTCTACCGGTTTTTCTCTCGCAAGACCCAATTTAGTTTGAGGACCGATAAGAGCCATTTGACCGCGTATCCAATCGAATGCCTCATCTTCCGTATCAAATTGGTAATCCGCCACTCCGCTGACCGCGTTATGCATTTCAGCTCCGCCCAATGTACCCATATCGACATCCTGCCCTAACGCAGATTTTACGAGAAACGGGCCGGCTAAAAACATATTGGCGTTTCCGGTTATCATCGCTAATTCGCTGGACATAGCAGGAAGATATGCCCCGCCCGCGACACAAAATCCGAACACACAAGATATTTGCGGAATACCCATCGCGGAAAGTTTGGCGTTATTCCTAAATATCCTTCCAAAATGTTCTTTGTCAGGGAAAATTTCAGCCTGGCGCTCAAGATTTACACCTGCAGAATCCACCATATAGATGATCGGCAGATGATTCTCCATTGCGATTTCCTGAGCTCGCAGGTTTTTCTTGCAGGTGATTTCTACCCACGCACCGGATTTCACAAGTGGATCGTTCGCTACTATAACACACTTTTTACCGGACACCTCCCCGATAACTGTGATCACACCTGCGGATTTATAGCCGCCTTTGATCTCTTCATACATCCCTTCAGCAGCAAACAATCCGATTTCAATAACTGGCGAGTTTTTATCAAGCACACGATTAATTTTTTCTCTCGCACTCTGTTTCCCTTTATCGGCGAGTTTAGCAACTCGTGATTTATCGTGTTCCTTTGTTTTTGCCGCTTTTGTATTTAGTTCTTCGAGGAGATCAATAAGAAACTTTTTACGCTCTTTAAATTCCTTCGATTTGGTATCTAATTTAGATTTATATGTTTTCATCTTAATTTTATCTTAATAATTTAAAAGTTAAAATTGAATATCCTTTAATACCAGCTGAGTATTTTTTCTTCCATTCCATTCATTTTCTTCGATTTCGTATGCCAGGTTAATACCGGTTTCAGGCGGATTGAGAATCCTTACGAGGTCTTCAGCCATATTGAAACCAATGGTATCAAAGAGAATATCACCCTGCTTAACCTTCATTTTTAGATGATTATCTCCTACTATAAGCGGTTTTCCCGCTATTTCAACTCCTTCTGATACAAAAATAGGTTGTGAGTTGTCAACTCCGTAGGGCTCGAGTCTTCGAATAGTTTCCAATAGTTTTTTGTCAATCTCGTTAAAGGATATTTTACATTCTACATTGAGTCTGGGTTTGATCATTTCATCTGTCAGTTTAGCAGAAACAACATCATCAAATGTGTCAACGAATTCTTGTAGATTCGATCTTTCTATTGTAAGACCGCCAGCCTGTTCGTGACCACCGAATCCAATTAAAAGATCTGAACATTCCTTCAGAGCTTCGTGTAGATTGAACCCCGGAATGCTTCGTCCCGATCCTCTCCCAATTCCGTTAGCCAGCGAAATCATTACTGCCGGACGATGATACTTTTCTGTAATTCTCGATGCGACTATACCGATCACTCCCTGATGCCAGTTCTCTCCATAAAGAACCGCTCCGGAAAACTGATCCGGATTATATCTTTGGAGTAACTGTTCTTCAGCTTCCTGAAATGTTTTCTGATCTATCGTCCGTCTTTCAGCATTTAAAATTTCGAATTTTTTCGCCAGCTCCTCTGCTCGCTCGAAACTTTTCGTAATAAAAAGATCAACAGCTTCCCGTGCATCTCCGATTCTGCCGACGGCATTGATTCTCGGACCGAATTTGAATATTACATCACTCACTGTAAGACGATTTTTATTAAATCGGGAAGAACGCAAGAGTGATTTCAAACCCACTCTTCCTCCCTTGAAAATAACTGGCAATCCAAGAGAGACTATCACTCTGTTTTCTCCTGTCATTGGAACTATATCTGCGGCTGTGCCGAGCGCCGCCAAATCGTAGAACTCCTCTGAATACCAATTTTCGTCATTTTTATACTTCCGAATGGCTTGAACAAATTTGAAAGCGACCCCCGCTCCGGACAGGTTGCGATATGGATATGTAGAATCAGGACGTTTAGGATCTACTACAGCCGCAGCATTCGGCAGGTCCCCTACAACTTCATGATGGTCTGTAATTATAACCTCTATTCCACTGCTTTTTGCGAATTCGACTTCTTCATGCGCAGTGATGCCACAATCGCATGTAATTATTAAGCTGATGCCGACCTGTTTTGCTGATTCAATACCTTTTTTTGACAAACCATATCCTTCTTCACGTTTCGGGATATAATATGTCACACGCGCTCCCATTTCAGTGAGAGCAAGATATAGAATAGAAGTTGAAGTTGTTCCGTCAACATCATAGTCGCCGTAAATCAGAATATGGTTATTCCTTTCGATATGTTCGAGAACGATTTTTATTGCTTTCTCCATATCATTCAATAAAAAAGGATCATGAAAATGCTCTTCTGAAGGATTGAAAAACAGCTTTGCTTCGTCGAGAGACCGGATCCCTCGATTAATAAGCAATTCACTGATTAATTTGGAGAGCCCCGTTTCTGATGAAAGAGCTTTAGATCTATCCTCATCTATTTCAGGAAAGGACCATAATTTATTCATTGTTCACCATTATTCTAAATATATAAGCTTCAAGCAGATCTATAAGCCGAATTCTGTATCCCGATAAATCGAGATGGCGATCATTTATCTAGGCACTGTGTTACCACAACACTCAAGCGATCTACCCGGAAATAAATCGGTTTGCACCGAAACACGCCAGCTACGCTCTTTCCTGCATGATCTTGCTCCAGGTGGGGTTTACAAAGCTCCAGGGGTCACCCCCTGAACTGGTGGTCTCTTACACCACCTTTTCACCCTTACCTATCCGAATAAATCGGACATCGGCGGTATACTTTCTGTTGCACTTTCCGTCCCTCGCGAAACCTCTCCGTTAGGGAGCACCCTGCTGTATGGAGTTCGGACTTTCCTCCCCTCACTAAAATAAGTGAAAGGCGATCGCCCAATCTGCTTGAAACATTAATTTTCATTTTCAACACTAACTTCCTGATGAATCAGAACCCGACCACAAGCCTCACAATTAATGATTTTATCCATTTTTTTCACTTCCACGATTAATTGAGGTGGGAGCCGATGAAAACACCCGCCACATGACCCTCTAATGACCGGTACAACGGCTCGACCGTTTTTCGCTTCACGGATCCGTTCGTATTTTGAAATCATTGATTGCGTAATATTCGGAGTAATTTTATCCCTCTTCTTACGATACTCTGTTTCATCACTTTTAGTTTCGTTAATCCTCTTATTTAATTCCTTTGTCCTTGATTTAAGATCTTGCTGTATTTCCTCTGATAAAGCCTGTGAATTTTTACTTTCTTCTTCGCCCGTCTCTCGTTCAGTCATCAAATCAAGAGTCTGATTCTCACTTTCGTTGATGGCATTTTGCAGCGTTTCTATTTCATGTGTGAGGGCATCATATTCTTTATTTGTAGTGACCGCATATAGCTGTTCTTTATATTTTTTAAGCTTTGTGTTAGCTTGAGAGATATTTGCTTCAATATCCCGAATACTTTTATTTATTTCCTTTATTCGTTTATCGCTTTCCTTTAAACTTTGTTTGGTCTCTTCAAGGTCTAACTTTAAACTTTCAACTTCCTGAGGAAGACTTCCGCGAAGTTCTTCTATCTCGCTGAGTTTCGAATCTACCTGTTGAAGTTCGATCAGCTTATCCAACGATTCCCGCATCTACTTTCTCCTAAATGACATTGAATTCAATATTTTATTTAATTTTTACCTGAATTACCATTATACAATTTTAATGGATTCGTTTCGGCTTCAGACCTTGTGACCGAAATATTTGAGGACCCTAATCCCGCTTCCAATTGTGATACGATCAAATCTAAAATCACTTTTTCACTTTCATAATGACCTGCGTCAATCAAATTTATTCTGTTTTTGGCTTGAAGCCAATGACTATGCTTAAAATCGGAACTGACGAACACATCAGCTCCTAACTCGATAACACTTTCAAGGAAGCTCCCTCCGGAACCTGAGCAGATTGCCACGTTTTTAATATTATCCTCTAAATTGCCCTGATATTTAAGCGCTTCAACTTCTAAGACCTCTTGAATCATATCAAGAAATTCACCTAATTTTATCTTCTCAGCTGCATTACCGATCCTGCCTAAATGACCTGCGGTGTCATTTCCTATAGGTTCAACTTCGGTCAATTTTAATTTTTTTGCAAATTGGTCGTTCACTCCGCCTTTGACGGCATCAAGATTCGTATGCATCGAGTAAACAGAAATATCATTTTTGATAATATCAATAACTACTGATGCGGGATATTCGTTTGATTTCAACTTATAGAGCGGGTCGAATATGATCGGATGGTGTGTAACGACAAGATTCGAATCCTTTTTAACAGCTTCTTTCACTACCATTTCCGTCACATCCAATGCCACCAATATACCGGATAAATCAGCTTCTTCTGAGCCGATCAATAATCCTACATTATCCCATTCCTGAGCCGTTTCTTCCGGAGCCCATTCGTTCAGTATTTTTATAGCGTCGCTTATCTTCACATCACAAAAAAATACCCCTGTATAAGGGGCATTTTATATTAAAATTTTAATTGTCGAAGTGGTAAAATTATCAGTCTCCGATTTCCCGGGGACTTCACTTTCCAATTCCTTTTACTATTCTTTTCATATATTCCATTTTCCGTGGGCGATACTGGACTCGAACCAGTGACCTCCACGATGTGAGCGTGG
>CBDUTM010000114.1:0-5740 GCA_965369985.1 uncultured bacterium
CCATTCCATACGGGCTATGTAGTTATTTCGTGGATCACCCGGAACTTTCATCCATTTTGTCTTTCCGCCCTTCGCCTTGACTACTCCAACCTTTGCCGATGAATTTGTGGTTCCAACCTTAGGATATTGTAATGGAATTATCTGTGAGTAAATCGAATCAATATTGTTTATCATATCGAATTTCCCCACTCCCGAAGCGTCAAGCTGCCAGTAGGCGATCATTTTACTGTCAGGACTCCAACGAAATCCGTTTCGGAGTCCGAATTCCTCTTCGTACACCCAATCAAAAGTGCCGTTTATTATCGTCCGGGACCCGTCCGAAGTCAGTCTCTTGATTTTTTCCTTCTTAATATCTTCGACGTAAATGTTATTTTCTCGAACATATCCTATTTTACTGCCGTCCGGCGAAAACGTCGCGAACATAAGTGTCGATTCTTTTGCATCACCGCCCAACTGTCTCAACTTTCCGCTTGATAGATCGAATGTCCAGTAGTCGCCCCGAGTATTTGTTCGCCAAACCCTTTTTGTATTGGTGAATATCAAAAGTTTACCGCCATCCGGACTCCATGAGTAGCCGAATATCTTTAATGGGGTCGTTCTTCCTTCCGGGATCAAGTTTTCTGCTGCGACCAGAATTGTTCTCTCTCCGGTCTTGAGGTCGTATCTTACCAGATCTATTCCATCGGCTAGATTTGCCGAACTCTCCAGAGTAGTATAGCCTTTTCCCTCTTCATGCCATTCGGTGGTAACAAATCTTTTTGCTCTGAATTCTCTGGTTTTGTAGATCCTGTCTAATGTGATAAGTGAAGAGCCTTCTTCCTGGGCTTCCGCTGTTGTGCTACTAACCCCTAAGATCAATGCTGCAAGTATTGCCCTAAATAACGTCACTAAATTCACCTCCTGAATTAAAATCCCGTGTTCCGGCTGCTTCTAACTGAGTTTAAAGAAATAAAAGATACAATTAATCTTAATAATCGTATCTCAAGTTGACGGATCAATAATTTTCATTAATAACTGATCTCTTTTGCTTCATAATCAAGAACTGAACCGGCTGAGTCGCTTGAGATAAATTTTTTAGCCAGTTCGATACCCATTCCAATAGAACCGTCAGAATTATTATATCGAAATATTCCTGTCCTACCGAGGCAATGAATAAATCCCGTTTTTTCAATAAATTCGACGACTTCACGTAATTTATTCTTATAATCGAGATCATAAAAAGGATAAGCGTCTTTAACTCTGATCACTAAAGAACCTTCAACTTCCTTTTCTTCAATTAATCCAACTTTGACCGATGAGCTTATACACTCTTCGACAAGTGAATGATTGGATTTGATCCATGTATCATCACCTTCAAAACAAGTGATATCCAAGCACAGTGCAGTTTTACCCTTAGGAGACATTAGCTTGGACCATGTAGTAAATTCAACGGATCGATTAAAAATGATATCCTCATCAGGAAAATAAAGCCAATGGTCGTTACTTACCTGTTCTTTATCAATAAGCAAGTACACAAAGATTATATCCATGTACTTTAAGTTTTCTAAATGATCCTTAACCGAATTATTCTTACGTTCTAAATAATTATAGCAATCATGTAAAGGGATGGTACTGATTATTGATTCATTAGCGGCTACTTTAAGCTTTTTAACATTATCTCCTCTAACTACAAACTCTATCTCTTTATCATCTTCGGATATTTTTTCTATTACGACTCTTGTTAAAATATCTGTATCAAATTTACCCAACGCCCTTGCATATCCATCGGGAATCTCCTGTGCCCCCATTTCTCCATAATAAAATTCTCCGCCATCAGGTGCCAGACTGTCATCCTCGAGTGAGTAAGAAGAAAAATCAAGTTTCAGTAATTTCTTAAATACTCTTGCAACAAATTCAGTTAGTTTTATTCCCTGAAATCTCTGGTCTGCCCAATCTGCAGAAAGATCTTGAGGTGATGTTTTCCATATTTTGGTCGTATATGGTTCGCACATTATCAGATATAGCGTTCTTCCGAAATAATTTGTGAACCAATCCCTGTAATCCCGAAACTTGGTTCGCTCGATCCTTAACAACGATCTAATCTGACGGTTAATAAAGTTAATGCCAAAAGAGAAAATCGCTTTGACCGCCTGTGTGTGCTTCATGGCTCTTAGCAGATTTTGAAGTTCGAATGGATACTTTAGAAATTTTCCGAACATATATATCCGGCTTTTTTTAGTATGCTTTTTGAAGGTGGATCCTACTATTTCTCTCACTTCTTTTAATAGGTCAGGATCTGCTGTGTGAAATCTATGAGCGCAATAATCAAAACGAAAACCTTTATACTCAAGGGTTTGAGACAATCCGCCTATCTGTTTATCTTTTTCTAAAATTAATACGCTTTTTCCGTGTTTAGCAACTTCGTGAGCAAATGACAGACCAGCCACACCTGCGCCCATCACTATATAATCGTATCTATTTTTCATTAGTTGTAATAACTTGGACTATTACATTGAATTATTGACAATTTCAATCCAATCCTTCTCAAGGTAATCTTTTAGGCTCACATTCCAGTCTCTCATTTCATCGAGCTCTATCCTCCTGAGTTTTAAATTCTCCAATACTTCTGATTCAGGTCGAGGCGCGAAATATTCTTTGTTAAAATGTTGGGAATCAACCTCATTTAATTTAATTTTATCGGTTAATCCGAGAATCCGGAGCATCTCGGCAGCAACATCGTATCTTGAGGGTCCACCTTCACATGTCATATTATACAAGCCGTAAAAATTAGTGTTGATCATCTTAAGAGCATTTTTGGCAAAATCATAGGTGTAAGTTGGAGAGCCTTTGAGGTCACTGACAACATGAAGCTCTTTATGGCCGGCTAATAGTTGTTTAATGATCTTATGAACAAATTTTTTATCCTTTTTACCTCCACCCATCATCCAACCCGCTCTGAATATGAAATATTTTGAGCAAATATCTTTGATCCTTAATTCAGCATTATACTTTGATTTTCCATAAATACTTAGAGGAGCGGGTTCATCAAAATCCGTATAACTTTCCTGACTGCCATCATAGATTCCGGCAGTCGAGATGAAAATGTAAGTACAATTGAATTCTTCGGATATTTGAGCACAATTTTCTGCTCCTGTCGTATTCGTTAAGTTAGTCTCGTCAATATTCTGCTCGCAAAATTCGAGATCGGTATATGCTGCAAGATTAAAAATAAAATCAGGCTTAATATCGTTTACCGTTGACCTGATCGCTTCGTATTCTCTGACATCAAGATTAGATAACCATGGTTCGTTCACATCTATGTCAGTTGCTATTACATCAAAATCATCACGAAAAATATGGTAGAAAGCTTCTCCGAGCATTCCTCCGCAACCCAACATCAATATCTTTTTCTTCGCCAATATTCTCTTTTCGTTAATAGATCAATTACTGTTAATGTTCTGGCAGGCACTGAATATAAACTTATTGTATTTCGAAGGCAAGATTTAAGAGAATAAACCTTAATTCAAACCGCCTAGAATAGAGTTTGTATTTTCTTTGAGAGTTTCAGTTCCACTGAGACTTTAAGGTTTTATTCCTTTAAGTAATACTAAGGATATCGAATTGCGTAAAGATCTGCCTTATCAATTTCACCGGCAGCATTTAAATAATATTAATGTAGACCTTGGCTTACCTTGCTAAGAAAATCACGTATAGGCATTTGATCTAAATCTCTGTATTCAGGATTTTCGTTTAGAAACTCTTCAACATGCTCTTCTGACCAGAAGAGATTGTCAACCGCTCAGCCACCACCTTGCTGAATCCATGTTGTTTCAGGAGAAAGCTTTGCAATTAAGGCGTTATCGACATCTACATCGATCTTGAGATAACAGTGTGAACAGGAATCTTCAATGTGAATTTTTTTATTTGCATATGTTCTGTTGACCAACAGCAGGAAATCGACCGCTCACCATACACCGAAGGGTTTTTCACCTTCAACAGTTACAATATGGGAATTATACCGTAAAGGACCACCCCACGTTTTATATTTATCTATTAGACTGTATTTTATACTATTATTAGCAGAGACCAGTATACCAGCTTTTTTCATGAACGCGAATCTTTCTTTGAGAGTTTTCTCGTCGATTTCGAGTTCTTTGACAGTTTCTGCAATAGTGGGATATCCGCCTTCCCTTTCTGTCTTATGAATCAGATATTTCGTAATAATTTTTTCTGTATGGCTGAGCAGATAATTATTTGGACCCCAAAAACGTAAGTTGCGAGCTAATGTCGTATTTTCTCTGAAATGGTTCCCAATTTTTAAACGCATTTCATCGTCCTGTTTCAAACCGATATTTTCCATTGCAGCTGCAATATCGGTAGATCTGAACTGCTTGCGCCAGTCAGCCAATAAATATTCGATTACTTTATTAGCATCAGAAGATAATTTGTCACTTCCCGCAAATGTTTGATTCTCATTAAATTTTATGATGGTGATTACTAATATTAATACGAGTAGAAGCTTGCCACTTAAAATCAAGATTTTTTTCATTCCTGGCTCCCTAATTCAGCAATATCATTATATTTACTATTAATCTCTTCAACATCTGATTTTATCCGGTCAAAAAATATTTTACCGACGTACTTTTTATAAATTTTGCCGTTAGGTTCGATCAGATAATATGTTGGAAATCCTATAACATCATAGCGAATAGACATCTCATCATTATCCAATAGCAGGATTTTGTAATTGGGAGAGTGGGCGTCAGTTATCACTTTTATATCCTCAACAGTTCCTGAATATAGCGTCATCCCTATAACTTCAAAGTTTTCGGATTTTAATTCTGTGTTCATTCTATTTAATTCCGGAAACGCGGTGATACATGGACCGCACCAGACCGCCCAAAAATCGAGAAGCACCGTTTTACCCTTTAATGAAACACCTTTAAATATATTTCCGTCTAAATCCGTTCCGATGAAATCAATAGGTAGCAATTCGGCTTCACCAACCAGCCCATCACTTTCTGACGGAATCGAACTGAACCAGTATATTCCTATAAATATTAGGATAATTGATGGAACGATAAATACGTATCTCTTCTTTGAACTTTGGTGCACCTGGGTCTCCACGTAATTATTCTTTATCTTAAGACGCCAAGATAGTAATAATTTCCTTACTTATTCAAATGTTTTCAATTTTTTTATGAATTGGTTGATTGTCCGCCCGCATGCAGCAGGAATAGTTCCATTACTGCGGAAAGTCCACTATGATGAAAAACTTGTAATCTATTTGAATTTGGATATGAGGATAAAGTTGCATAACTTAATGCCCTATTTATTCTCGTAAGGTCATTTAATAGCAGTAAATGCGTTTGTGTTCTTATGCTGATATGAGGTAATAGAGGAAAAAGAAATACCCTAGATGATTAACGGCAAGAAAATATTTGTGGTGATGCCTGCATATAATGCGGAATTGACCCTACGAAAAACATTTGACGAAATCCCTTTTGATATTGTTGATGAAGTCATAATAACTGATGACTTTAGCACAGACAGAACAATTGAGGTGGCGAAAGAAATAGGTATAATATATATAATTCGTCATAAGAAAAATAAGGGATACGGCGGAAATCAGAAAGCGTGTTACGATAAAGCTTTGGAATTGGGAGCGGATATCGTGATTATGCTTCATCCCGATTATCAATACACACCTAAATTAATTCATTCTATGTCTTACCTTATTGCTAATGACGTATACCAAGTT
>CBDUTM010000115.1:0-5735 GCA_965369985.1 uncultured bacterium
GTGGAGGAAATATTCTTGTAGTCGATGACGATGCGGATGTTCTAACAGCCGCACGTATTCTCTTAAAACAGCATCACCATCTCGTTCAGGTCGAACAAGACCCATCGGCTATTCCCGCAATCCTGAATGAGACGAATTTCGATGTGATTCTGTTAGATATGAATTATCAGGAGGAAGTGAGCAGTGGTTCAGAAGGATTTAGCTGGCTTGCAAAGATTCTTGAAATCAATCCGTCTGCGATAATTATTCTAATGACCGCTTACGGAGATATTGAGATGGCGGTTAGAGGAATTAAAGAAGGCGCTACAGAATTTGTGCTAAAACCATGGCAAAATGAAAAACTTTTAACCACAATTTCCGCTGGTGTAAAACTTAGTCAATCCAATGTTAAGATTGAGACCCTGCGATTACAGCAGAAACAGCTCAGTAACGACATTGACCAACAGTTTCATGATTTTATCGGAAATTCGTCGGCAATGAAAGAAGTATTCCGAACGATACAGAAAGTAGCGAAAACAGATGCGGGGGTTCTAATCCTTGGCGAAAACGGAACAGGCAAAGAATTAGTAGCGAGGGCTCTCCACAGAGAATCAAATCGAAAAGATGAAGTTTTTATTAGTGTGGATATGGGCTCAATATCCGAAACATTATTCGAAAGTGAGCTCTTTGGTCATGTGAAAGGAGCCTTCACGGACGCAGTAGAAAACAGGATAG
The DNA here is from genome assembly GCA_965369985.1 of uncultured bacterium. Taxonomy (GTDB): domain Bacteria; phylum Fidelibacterota; class SORT01; order SORT01; family SORT01; genus JACZTG01. Next base: position 715 of record CBDUTM010000115.1, read on the forward strand.
GAAGATTCGAAATTGCCTCAGGCGGTACGCTCTTTCTTGACGAGATTGGAAATCTTTCGCTAGCCATGCAGTCTAAGCTTCTTTCCGCCATTGAAACTCACGCCATCACAAAAGTAGGGTCTAACTTAGCCCAAAAAGTTGACATCCGGCTTATCTGCGCTACAAACATGCCGATTCACGAGATGGCAGACGAGAATAAATTCAGGCAGGATCTTCTATACCGCATCAATACTGTGGAGATTAACATACCTCCTCTCAGGGAACGAAAAGAGGATATTTCCTTGCTCATTGAGCATTTTTTTGAAATGTTTTCACGGAAATATAAAAAGCCGGTCAAAGGTATTTCTCATGATACTTTGATTAAATTAGAAAATAATGATTGGTATGGAAATGTTCGCGAACTCAAACACGCAATAGAAAGAGCGGTGATATTAAGCGAAGGTAATGTTCTTCGACCCTCGGATTTCTTTCTTTCATCTAAAAATATCAATGAAGGTAAACCGTTGGTTAATAAACATAATTTGAATGAGATCGAAAAAAACGCAATTATCGAGTCCTTAAAAAGAAACGAAGGGAATATCTCCAAAGCAGCAAAGGAGATGGGGTTAACTCGTGCTTCATTATATCGTCGGCTGAAAAGATATGATATTTAAATCGTTCAGACTTATAGTTGTTATTCGTGTTCTCATTCTGAGTCTCACACTCTATGGATTTTTCTTTCTCTTCCTAAAGAGTAATTTGTACGCGACAATGTTAATTCTAGGGCTTTTTTCAATTTTGCAGGTCTTTTCTCTTCTCAGATATGTGCAGCAGACAAATGTCAAACTTGCCAATTTTTTAGATTCCGTTAAGTACCAGGACTTCACCCAAACTTATGCCGGAGAAGGACTAGGTTCTTCGTTTGACGACCTTAAAATCGCATTTAATGACATTAATGAACATTATCGGAAAACACGCGCGGAAAAAGAGGAAAACTATCAATATTTACAAACTGTTATAAGGCATGTGGGAATCGCACTTTTAGCTTACGATTTAAACGGGAATGTAGAACTGATAAACCTTCCTGCCAAACAACTTTTCGGAGTTACCGAACTGAAAAACATTAAATCGTTAAAATCATTTAGTGAAGATTTATTGAAGATATTATTCAATATTAAGTCCAAATCTCGAAAGCTCGTACAAGTCCGGAAGAATGATGAGTTACTGCAGCTTTCGATCTATGCCACAAAATTCGGGTTGAGGCAGAAAGAATATTTCTTAGTCTCAATTCAAGATATTCAGAGTGAATTAGAATCCGCCGAAATGAAGGCCTGGCAGAGTTTAATCAGAGTACTCACTCATGAAATTATGAACTCCATCACACCTATCTCTTCTCTTGCTGAAACCGTCAGCAATATTCTTTCAGAAAGTAATCAAGAAATGAAAGGCGAAAACGATTTAGAAGACATTAAAGAATCAATTCAAACGATTCATAGCAGAAGTAAAGGACTGCTTGAGTTTGTTAATAAATATCGAGACCTCACCAATATTCCGGAGCCGGATTTTAAAATTGTTCCTGTAGCGGATATCTTTTCTAATGTGCAAAAACTTATGCATAAGGAATTACAGGATGAAAAGATTACATTTATCAAAAAGATTGATCCCGATGACCTCAAATTAACTGCTGATTCAACTCTCATTGAGCAGGTTATTATAAATCTTATCATAAATGCTCTTAATGCGGTTAAAGGCACTAAAAACGGAAATATAAAATTGACCGGAGAAATAAGTCCCACAGGGCGAACCATAATTCAAGTTGAAGATAATGGCACCGGGATGAGTCCTGACATTCGTGAGAAGATATTTATACCGTTTTTCACTACAAAAAAAGAAGGGTCGGGCATTGGTCTTAGTCTCTCAAGACAAATAATGAAATCTCACGGTGGTGGAATAACGGTGCGCACGGAAGTTGATCAAGGTACGACCATTACACTGAAATTTTAATGACCTTTCCCCATAACCCTGTAGGCAATGCTTATAGGGCGTTGCGGGAATGTCTGAGAATCGAACTCAGCGGACGAGTTTCCCCGTCCCATCGGGTTTGAAGTCCGAGGCGCCCACCAGGGTCACAACCACTCCCAAATATTATTTGATCTTACTCTTGTCGATGATGCCGTAATTCACGCCGAATTTCGCTTTTAACGTGCGAGCCGTATCAAGCGCCTCATCATAAGTTGAATATTTCCCGACCCAAACAAGGTGCATTGTATTCCCGGCAATTTTTTTATTCCCCAGAGCTACATCGTATCCTCTTCCGCGGAATACTTCTCTCTGCTTTTTAGCATTATCTTTTGAACCAAACGCTCCGATTTGGATAGTGAACAAATTTTTCTTGCTCTTTTTTTTGGAACTTTTCTCATTGGAGCTGCTTATCACTGGCGGAAAATCAACATCAACAGCCAGATCTCCCCATCTCTTTTCAAACACTTTTAGATACATCCTCGCCGTATCGCTTTTCCCTGTAACGAGCATTGACTGCATAAGAAGATTTATCGCTCTTTTCACATGCTCCGATTCGGGATATTGACGGGGAATCCGCAACAAAGTCCTCTCGGCGCTGATATATAGCCCGCGCGCATATCGATATTCACCTATCTGCATAAGCGCATCATCGGAATAATCGCTTTTTGGATGTTTCTCCAACAGCTTTTCAAAATATTCTAACGACTTATCGCCATTTTTCTCTAATAAGCCCTGAAAATAAAGAGTGGACGCATCATTCGGATTTGCCTTTATCACGGAAGGAAGTAAAACCCGAGCCTCATCATATTTTCCGGCTCGCACAAGATCGTCGATCTTTGTTTGGCTGAAAAGATCAGGTACGGCTACAAAAGTAAAAAGTAACAAAAGGAGGATGTTTGTCCTCCATACTATATTAATCAAGAAACGTCTTTTCATTCAGGCAATCCGGACAGATCCAGAGTGGTTTATCGCTGTGGAATCCGCATATGCGGCAGTCAAATTTTCTCGGTCGTCTCGTTAATCTTATCAGCGATTTTAATTGTTTTTTCACTTCCTTGTTAACTTCATTACCTAACAGCATCTGAATCAGGTATGCTCTTGTCCTGAGGGATGATTTATCTGAATCAACAGCTTTCCGCAGGATGTTTATTCCTTCTTTGGTGTCGCCTCTTCGCTCGTATAGGTCTGACAGAGCCGCCATGGCGCTTACATTCCCGCTGTCGAGATCTATTATTTCTTCGTAGATCTTCTGACTCTCTTCGAAATTTCCGAGTTCATACAACACTTCTTCAAGTTTATCAAAAACCAGGTATGCGTGTTTCGGGTCCGTTTGCACAAACATGCGCCATGCCTCCACCGCTTCTTTCTCCCGTTTCTCCTTTAGATAAGAGACCCCGATAAAATAGTGTGCAGCGGCGCAATTGCTGTTTGTTTTGAGCGCCTTTTTGAATATGATCCTCGCTTCTCGCTCCTCTCCCTTTTTCCTCTGTTCTAATCCCTGCTGCACCTGATAGAGCGCTAATGTTTCCGTGTCTTTCTGCTTCTGCTGTTTTTGAAGTCCTTTCGCCGCCTCCACAGCGCCGTCCCAATCCCCTTTTCTTTTATAAATCTCAAGAAGTTCTTCTCTCGCCCATTGGTTATTTTTATCAACATCCAAAATATTTTCAACCTGTGTAATTGCGCTGTCCCAGTCTTTCATCATTCTATAATCAAGCAACAGACTTTTCCACATACTCAATTTCTGGTAATTGGAAAGCTCTTTTCTTATAGTCAGCGATTGATGAACACGCAGTGCTTGCGGATATTTCCCGTAATCCCTGTATATATCCCCTAATTTCAGGTAAGCGTCGAGATTATCCGTATCCGCTTTGACGACCTCGCGGAATTTATTCATAGCTTTTATCTTATCACCGTCAATTAAAGCGCTCAGAGCCTCTGTATAGGGCGAAGAAAGGCTTTTCTTCAGGTTCTTTCGTCTCCCTGCCCATACCCAAAGAAAAAGGAGTATGAGACCTACAATCGCGGGAATCAGGATCTGAAAAATGTACCTTGTTTCAATCACTACTCGACATCGTCCTCATCAGGAGAATAATCAGAATCCTCATCTTCCAATATTTCAATATCATCGTCTTCATCATATGCCATTCCGTCCTCTAATTCTCCTTCTATACCGACGTTTCTCAGGTCATTTAGTTCCGAGCGAAGTTTCTTAAGTTCTCTCTTGATTTTTCTGACTTCGCTTTTCGCATGAAGATATTGGAATACAGGAATCAGAAAACCCATCAATATTCCAAATGCGAATGTCCCGAATAAGACATTCACAAGGTAAATATTAAAATAGGAGTATTGGAATATCTCTAATTCTTCTATGACCTGGTCAGCATTCTGCGTCATAAACCACATAATCAACAGAACTATAATAACTATAATAAAAAGGGCTATTAAACGCATTCTACCTCCATCTGATCTCTCAGGCTACAGGCTCTCCGAATAGGGTGATGCCTGCAGCGTCTGTTATTAAAGCATCAAGGAAATCACCGGGCTTTTTACCGTTTTTCGGCAATACTACTAACCGGTTTGAGTCAGTTCTCCCGATATAATGAACCTTGGATTTCTTACTTTCTTTTTCAATTAATATTTCAAGGGTCTTACCCACCAATTCCTTATTTCGTTGAAGTGTATTAGTTTTTTGTACTTCAATAAGCCGTGTAAGCCTTTCCCCTTTAACTTCTTCAGGAACATCATCAGCTATTTTCTTATAGGCGGCTGTATATGGTCTTTCAGAATATTTGAACGTGAAGGCGCTATCGAAACCGATTTGTTTCACCAGATCAAGCGTATCAAGGAATTCCTCATCTGTCTCTCCGCAAAACCCGACAATTATATCCGTTGTAATGGAAATTCCGGGGATCCGTACCCTGAATTTTTCGGCAAGAAGAATGAATTCTTCTCTTGTATAATTGCGGTTCATCCTCTCAAGCACAGAATTTGATCCGGATTGAAGCGGAAGATGGATATGA
>CBDUTM010000116.1:0-5715 GCA_965369985.1 uncultured bacterium
TCAATTATTTTTCAATAATGAGAAATCTCACTTCCTGATTGTTAAAATTAGGAAGGATACTAACTTAAGTTTAGGATTATTGTACAAAGTGATAGTGTAGTTGAATCAAGCCTCATCATTACTGATAAGATGAGGCCTGATAGTCGTTATTTGGTATTACTTAATCTATTACTTTAATTCGTTAAACCGATCTTCAATATTGTTCCAATTTATTACGTTAAAGAAAGCATTTGTATAATCAGGACGCTTATTCTGGTATTTTAGATAATACGCATGCTCCCAGACGTCAAGCACCAAAATAGGTGTAACACCCCATTGAGTAAGGTTTTGATGCTTTTCAGCCTGCAACACCACTAATTTATTGTCAAGCGGTCTATGCGCCAGGATTCCCCATCCGGAACCTTCCACCTGGTTTGATGCTGCTGTGAAATGATCTTTAAACTTGTCAAATCCGCCGAAATCGCTATTAATGGCGTCTGCTAAGTCTCCACCCGCTTCTCCACCTGCATCCGGACCCATATTCGTCCAGAACAGTGTGTGAAGGAGATGACCCGCTCCGTGAAACGCCGTTTCCCTTGATAGATGCTTCGCAAGAGAAAAATCACCCGATTCTCGAGCAGCAGCAAGTTTTTCTTCGGCGCTGTTTAGACCTGTAACGTATCCATTGTGGTGTATATCGTGGTGCAGCCTCATAGTTTGCTCATCAATATGAGGCTCTAATGCGTCGTACGCATATGGTAGATCAGGCAGTGTATGAGCCATGATTCTTACCCCTTTCTATTGTTATGGTTATTTACTGTTGGATGTATAAAATTGCTATTCTTCTTTCCCGGATAAGAATAGTTTGCTATATACGACTGCGGCAAGCGCTCCTCCGATCAGAGGCGCTATCCAATATGCCCATTGTAAATCCCATGTTCCTGTAATCAGCGCTGGACCAAAACTTCTGGCAGGATTAAGCGATGCTCCTGTGATTGTACCTCCGACCAATGCACATGAGGTTACGGTCAATCCGATCGCAAAATTTGCGATACCCTTAAACTGAGATTTAGAATCAACAGCAACTGAGAAAATCACGAATACGAGCATAAAGGTCATTGCGATCTCAAATCCCACTAACGTACCGACGCTCACTCCTGAAGCCGGTAAAGTTACCCCAAGATTCGACGCCGTTATAGAAGCATTGGGAGATATAAGACTTAAAACTAATGAAGCACCTGTTGCACCGAGCAATTGTGCTAGGATATATATTCCCGCCTCTTTTCCACTTATGTTACCCGTAACAAGCATTCCAAATGTGACAGCAGGATTAATATGCCCACCTGAGATCCTGGCTGTGGCTGCAACCATCATTGATATTGCTAAACCGAATGCAAGCGCAACTCCCAATAAACCTACCGCTCCTCCACTGAACGCGTCTGCGGCAATGGCTCCTGTCCCAATAAATACAAGAAAAAATGTACCGATTAATTCCGCTGCAAATTTTTGAGACGTTGTTACCATAAATAACCTCCAATCGTAATAGTATCTCTATTTATCAAATTTGAAAAAAATATTGTGTTTGAATGTCCTCATTAAGGCATGATTAAATCAAGAAGAATTTCTATTTTTATTGATAATAGTTTTCCTTTCTCAATTGTTTACCTGTAGGTAAAATATTCTACACACAGTCCTTTCCTGAATAATTATTAATAGATTAAATGATAACAGCGGAGAAATCAGGGAATTAAAGTTTATTTAATGAACTTTAATTTTTTTACCGCTGTTTCTCCATCAAGATCGAGACGCAGAAAATACAATCCCGTGGATTGAATATGACCTGAATTGTTTTTACCATTCCAGAAGAGTTGATATTCCTTTCCAGGCGCCTTAATTCCGATATCGGTCCATGTGCGGACCGTCCTGCCTAATAGATCATAGAGATATAATTTTACATTTGCCTCTCTTGATACCGTATATGGTATTGTAACGGCTCCTTCCGAATAGATGAATTCCAACCAATCACCACCTCGGATAGCGGTTTGAAAGAATTTTGATGTATCAACATCAATAATTTGTTTTACAATTAACCGAATCATCCAATTCCCCGTAAGAGCTTGGTTATCGGTAGTTTGAAAATTTGATAAAGGAAGGAAAAATCCATCACTGTCTTCCAGAAATGTGTTTCCACTTCCATTGGTATCTGAGTCATATCCTGTGACCACCGAATCTCCTAAGATAACAATCGCTGTTGGCCCTGATACAGTTATGTCAGTAAAGCTGAAATTTATTTCAGTCCAGGCATTCACTGCAGGAATGATATCTGTTACTTCATAAATTGGCGTTCCATTTTCGCTGCCTACTCTTATCTGTAGCGTAATAGGTTCATCTACTCCCATAAATATTTTTGATGACAATAGTAAGGCTGAGGAAGATATGCCGCCGAAGAGTGTCGCGACTGACGAGTTACCCGAATTCACGAAAAAATTTAATTTACCATCATCATGAGAAAGTTCGACAGTTTTAAAACCGCCGAATCCCGAAGCCGAATAAAAATAATTTGCTGAATCAAGTTCATCAGATAAATATGATATAACCAAAAAAGAACGGTTGAATTCGGTTCCAAAGCCTGTGACCTCAATTTCTCCTTCTCCGAAAGCGTTTATCACAATTTCGTCTATGATCGGTGCGTTCTTAATTGAAACGACCGTTGCTTTCGTTCCGGAAGGTATCGATAAATCCGTAAATATACCTAAATCCTCACCTCCGCCAAATTCATGATAGACCGAAGCATATGAATGAACAGTTTCCCCTCTTCCCGTGACTGGTAATTCGAAATATTGATCTTTAGGGATTATCGCAGGAATATCAATATCCGCGTATCCGAATTCGCCATTCCTGATTGAGATGTCATCAATGAGGTTAGCGATGCTCCATTCATAAATGTATTCCGAAAATGTTTTGCCCGGCAGTATTGTCGAGATAACATTCTCGGCGGATAATTTTCCTTCATTGTCATCTTGCACGAGCATCTTTATTGCATCCATACCTAGCCTCATAGCTGTGTACGTAACCCATAACCCCACTCTAGAATAATCCTGAAGTAAATTATTCCAGGTTAATAACCCTCGATTAGTTTGAGATAAGAAGCTTCCGAACCCTCTGCCCTTGTGTCCCGTTAAGAAAGTGGCATACTCCGATAGCCCCTCGTTTAACCAGGGATCCTCATTATTGTCATAATTAAAATTTATCAAATGCTGAAGTTCATGAGCAGCAGTGGATAAAATTAAACTGCTGGCGAGTTTCCCCGGATTGGAATCTATATATAGAATATCACCGAAATTTCCGGAAGATTGGCGATGAGATGGGATTAATTGATCCGCTTGGTCAAAATATCCGGCGACAAAAGCAGGATTCGTTTCAGCATCAAAATCGTCGTTAATATCTAATATTAGTATTATCACTTTTCCGTTTCCATCGATATCAGGCGGCGAACCGAGATATTGCATCTCAATAGCCAGAATACCTTGATTCCGGTCAATGGAACCTGAAGGAGTTTTGTTCTCAAATGAATCAACCAACCTATCTATATCGCTTTGAACAACATTAATATTCCATTCAGTAGTATCCACCCACACTTCAATAAGATTTGATTCCGCTACGAGTATGGCACCAAAAGACACGAACCCGGATCCTTCTAAAACATTTGCCCGTGTAAAAAATATTTTTTTATCTCCGATAGTGTTAAGACCAACTTCTCCGCCAAGTAAGGTCATCTTTGTGAATTTTTCCGGCGAGAACCCTTTTGGAAGCAGTGGAACGGCACATATGCCATTACCGTGGATAATTTGTAAATCTCCTCCATACAAAACTGAGGGATCAAAATTTTGTAAAAACATGATCAGAATAAAAGTTAACACTGATTTATTAATTAGTTGGAAATATGTCAAACCGTGTAAGAATAGCCTCAGAAATCAGCTGTTCGGGAGCTCCGTTTTCAGGTCTCGAGTCATTAAATCAAGGACAGCCTCTTCAGGTTTCTTGTTTTCAAAGAGGACGTTGTACACCTGTTCTGAAATGGGCATTTCAATATTATATTCAACCGAAAGTTCTTTAATTATCTTTGTTGTATTAACACCTTCCGCTACCATACTCATATTTTCTAATACATCCTCTAACGATCTTCCTTTGCCTATCTCTTCCCCAACATGTCTGTTGCGCGAATGTTTGCTCAAGCAAGTGACGATCATATCGCCCATTCCGGCTAAACCTCTAAAGGTATCTTCTTTAGCGCCCATAGCAACTCCTAATCTTGTAATTTCTACAAGAGCTCTTGTCATAAGGGCGGCTTTTGTGTTATCACCGAAACCTGCTCCGTCCACGATTCCAGCCGCAATAGCAATTGTATTCTTGAAAGATCCTCCATATTCTAATCCATCAACATCATCACCTGCATAAACCCTAAGATTTGAAGACGAAAATGTATCCTGAACAAGCTGCGATGTGCTGCTTGATGTCGAAGCAGCGACTATTGCCGTTGGAATATCTCTGCTCACTTCTTCCGCATGGCTTGGACCTGATAATACACATATAATGTCATTGCTCCCTTGATTCAGTTCCTCGGCTATAACAGTGCTCATAGTTTTATGTGTATTGAGTTCTAAACCCTTCGCAACAGAAACAACAGCCTTGATATCATTCCAATTTTCAACAGCTTCATTAACTTTTTCCGCAGTCGAGCGAACTACCTGCGAGGGAACGGCAAAAATAATCATTTCTGCTCCGGATACAGACGGCAAAATATCGTTCTCAACTTGCAGATCATCCGGTAGTTTTATACCCGGCAAAAATATTTTGTTTTCTCTGTCTTTCTTTAGGAGTTCTACCTGAGCTTTATCAAATTCCCATACAGTTACTTTATGATCATTTTTGCATAGATGAATTGCAAGGGTCATACCCCAGCTGCCTGCCCCTAATACTGATATATTCATATTCTATAACCTTTGAAGAAGTCTGATGGTGATTTTAAAGCCGTCTCCACCATCTAACCGTTTAGCGAGGTTTATCCTAACCAAGTCTCTGCCGAATGAATATCCTATTCCAATATTTGATTTAATATCGCTAATATCAAATGAAGATGAACTGTTTAATGGGCTTTTGTTTTTTCCAAGATTTGTCCACCCGGCATCGAAAAACGCGATCAAGGACATAGTCGTGTAAAAGGGTATTGATCTTAACGGGAGTTTTCTAATTAATGCCCGATTGAACAGATAATCAATGTTTATCATTCCAACTCTGTTACCGGTAAATTCTTTATGACCATATCCCCGAAGTGTTCCTATTCCTCCAAGATCATATAAAAATTGCTCTCCTGCATTTCTATCACGCACTCCGAGAAGACCTCTTATCACCAGCATCTGAGGTCCGAAGGTCCTTTTATATTTTTTTATTCCTATTCGGTAGCCATTGTATTCGAAATCTCCTCCGAATTGGTCGCCTGATTTTTCAATTTCAACACTCACTACAAAATTATCTGTGAGCATAAATTGGTTTATCCGTGAATCATACGTATAACCGAAGAGTAGTTTACGCTCTTCACCAACCGAAACGATTGGATTGGCGCTGAAATTTTTATCGATACTTAATATGTCAGAAAAACTAAAAACGTCGTGACTTTTTATATTTTTAAAATTAATTATGTGGAAACTTCCCGATATTTCATGCTTTCTTGACCTC
>CBDUTM010000117.1:0-5699 GCA_965369985.1 uncultured bacterium
ATGGATCATCCACCTGAACGGTAAATGTAGCACCACCGCCGTTAGCAACTACGAAACCATCCGAAGGTCCTATCATGGCAATTCGTGTCGGACCGGAAAATAGCACAACTGCAGTTGTCAACAAGGAATTACCATTTTCGCCAATCGTTTCGCCTGTTACTGTTGCTAATCCGTCAATTATAGGCAGTGGATTTGTAGAAATTATTCTAACTGAAGCTTGCCCTGCTTCGTCCGTCACCGCTGATCCTTCGGGTATGCCACCAAAATCAGATTGGAATTGAACAGCTGTTCCGGGTCGTACACTGTTGGAGAATTTATCACCAACAAAGGCAGTGATGGTTGATTCCCGTAACTTTACAAGCCCTGCAATATTCAATGGAGATACTCTTAATGAGAAATGAGCTGAGTCCGGCTGACCACCGTGTATGGCTATCGGTGTGGGTGCTGAACTAATGACACCTGTTCCCGGATCAAATGATGCTACAACTTGAACAGCACCGGCAATTGTGCCGCTGTTGAGAGCAGTTCTGACCAAACCGGAATCATTGGTAAATGCTGTCAAAGGAGAAATGAATTCCCCGCCTCCGGGACCATTTAGTGAGAATGTGACTTGCTCCTGATGGAACCGATCAAGGGCGGTACCGTTTTTATCTCGCAGCAGGTATGTAAGCACTGAGGTTTCTTCATCCCCTCCGGTACCCTTAATACTTATAGATGTCCGTGTTACATTAACAAGCGTAGCGTTTGATGGCGGACCAGCACGATTTAGCGGAGTTAATTGTTGATCAGGTATGGTTATCGTACCGTCAACGATCAATGCTACATTGGACGCAGAATCGGTAACAAATTCTTCGTGCGAAAATACCATATCTACGATATTACTCTCGTCAAATTTTATAACAATGCTGAGTGTGAAAATCCCGAGTTCATTTGAGAGTGTGGTTTCATCGTGTCCGATAGCCCTGATCTGTACGCCCTCGATCGGATCAAAAAATACATCATCAACCACGACTCCCTTTACTATGGCTCTTGAGCCATCCGGATCTATTGGAAGAAGATTCGTGGGCGGAACGTCGATGGTATCACCGATGATCAATGCCAAATTTGGAATTGTGGAGGCTAAAAATCCTTCTTTTATGATCTCAAGATTTACCACCTTAGATTCATTACCGGTGATGACCACAGCAAAAGCATAATTTCCTTGCGCATCTGTCAGCGCGGACTCTGGGTGGTTCAATACTCGTACGAAGGCTCCTTCAATGGGCGCTTCTGTGATACCGTTTACCACGGTACCTCTGATCCCACCGAGCCCCTGGGATATTGTTAACGGAATAAGACTTGCAGGCGGAGCGTTGACAGTATCTCCTAATGCTACACCGATACTTGAAAGAGTATCAGGAGCGAAAGATTCTTTACTAATATCCAGAGTCAGGACATTAAGTTGACCCGGCTCAAGCGTAACTGATAAGATGTAAGCTCCTAGACTATCACTAAATGTTGTCTCGGAGTGATTCAAAGCTCTGATAAGCGCTCCTTCAAGTGGAGCTGCGGTAACACCGTTTACCACCTTACCTTTAAGCGCAACAACACCTCCTGCACTGCTGACGGGAATTAGATTCGCCGTAGGCACCTGAACTGTATCAGCGAATGAGATAGCTATGTTTGTGATTTTATCAGGAAGAAATGTTGCTTTGGAAATTTCTACGGTGACTGAAATACTATCACCTACAACAATTGAAAAACTTAATATGTAATGTCCGTTTACATCTGTTAGAGCTCCGGAACTTTCGTGATCCAATACCCGCACGAATGCGCCTTCGATATCTTCGTTTGTAAGAGCGTTTACAGCATTACCTTCGATCACGACCGTGCCGGAAGTGACTGCATTTGAAACTGGAGATAGTGTTATGGGTGGAGCGGTAACACTGTTGCCAATGTCTAACCCAACGTTACTAAGCGTATCGGTTACGAATCCGGATTTAGAAAACTCAAGAGTGGCTTCAGTAGCTTCAGGTAGGTCAATAGAAATTATAAGTTCATAAGCTCCCGCCGTGTCCGTCAATGCTGATTCAGCAAATCCAAACGCTCTGACAAAGACACCAGCAATAGGTTGAAACGTTTGACTATTGATGACCTTCCCGGTTACGGTTGCTTCGTTGGCTATTGTTTCGCAGGAAAGTGTAATAATGAGCGTCCCTAATAGAGCGGTGATCAGGAACCATTTAAATCTTTTTCTGTCAGTGAATAGTTTCATACTATAATTTTATTTAACTTAAGTGGAATATATTAGACAGCAAGACGGGATAAGTCAAGATATTTTGTTGTTATCGGAGAGTGGAAAAAGTCAAGAATTACGGGTTTCTAATTTCAATCAGGCATCTATTCATACCAGATTTTCTCGGTGATGATCCTTTTATCTTTTCCTCCGTTTATGAGTGCTGTACGCACCATATTGATGGCTTCGCTGCTGTAAAAAATATCCGCAGTACCCTTCATTTCAAGTTCGGTAACGGTGGCGCCGATATGAAGCGCTCCATAAATTGTGGGATTTCCAACAGATGCGTCAATAACCAGAGACTCGCCACCTGATGCTATGATCAGACCATACCATGTAGGATTACCTGACATAGAGAGGGATCCATTTATAGCCAGGACTCCGTACCCTACGGAACTACCTCCAAATGATGTATTGCCGTTCGAATAAACAATTACAGGAGATTCTTCAGTTCCCCAGTTGACTCCATTGAAATTTCCTCCGTTGTAGGAGAGATCAGCTAATCCGGCATAATATGCCACAAGATCGCTGAGATCTATAAGCGGAGTATCAAGACTCACTTCTACCACAGGATCACCCTGAACCCAAGTGGGATTCGAGGCAGCAACAGTCTCAAAACGGGTGCTGTCAGCATCATTTGAAAGCGTTAATCCAGCAAGATCGGGGCCGGGACCTGTAGTACCGTCCATATTTGTATCAATTCCGCGTATTTGCGGATTGCCGGCAAAGTCGAAGATTGTACAATCCGACTCGATCGCTACAGATGCGGTTATCTTTGGAACGAGAAGGCTTTTACTTACGAATTGAACCCGTACAGTGTCAGATTCATCCTCATAAATACCGGTTACCCTGATTAGAAGAGTATCGTAATCAAGTATCGAATCATAAGCTACTGATTCAATGGATGCTATGTATGATCCGTCAAGAAAACTGCTGTCGCTGTAATCCTCGCTACTTATACCTGTCTCAGAATGAATTGACATAATATAATTTGCCGCGATGTTGGTAACGTGATGAGCAAGTATCGACTCTGTAAATACTGATGAATTTAAAGAGGACTCTTCGGTTGTTTTATCGAGATTATTGCGCAAAGTGCCGAATATCACGATAAATCCCAATACCATTAGTAAGGATGCTCTACCCATTATTCATACCAGATCATTTCGTTGATGGTCCTTTCGGCTCCATATCCGCCGCCCACACCGCCGATGCCGGCATTAAATGCTGTCAGGGCAACAGCTATGCCCTGTGTGCTGTAATAGATGTCGGTTGTTCCGGTCATTCTTAAAGTTGTTGTGGTATCACTTGTGCCAAGAGAAAAGGAACCGTAGATAGCCGGATTCCCGCTTGCAGAATAGGCATCATAACCATCACTTGAATTAACCAGAACCATACCGTACCAGGTTGAGGTTCCACCCATAACTAAGGAACCGTCCACAGCTAATATGCCATAACCCGAAGTTCCACTCCCTAAAACTAAATGCCCTACTGAGTATACGACCATGGGGTTAACCTCACTGCCGAATGTATTTCCTGTATATGTGCCGGCTGCAAGTGTAGTGTCCGCAATAGTACCATAGAAATCAACAAGTTCGGTTACTGATAGCGCGCTTGTATCCGAGCTTACTTCAATAGGGGGGTCTCCGGTTAAGAAGCTGGAATCGGCAGCGAGTGATGAGCTGTCCGAGCCACTGCCTAATGTGAAAGCAGCTAAATCCGGTCCCGGACCATCTGAGTCGTCAAAGTTGGTGTCATTTCCGGTTATAGAAACAGTACCTCCGAGATCAAACTCCATCATTCCTGAACCGCCGCCAACGGAGGCTCCGCCCGTTGCGTCGGGGAAGAAATCGATCGAATAAACCATATCCACACGATTCGTATAGCTTTCACCTTCATACGTTGCTGTGACGGTTAACCGTAATGTGTCTCCGAGATCTGTAAAGTAGGCTGTATAAGACCCGCCCATAAAATCAGAGTTGGAATATGATGAATCATTCCCTGTATTAGAAAAAACAGAAAGTCCATACTCAGCTGCGCTGTTAGCGATATTTCGCGCAATTATAGTCTCAGCGTAAACCGAAGAGTTAGAAGATGCGTTTTCGGAGGTCTTATTAATGTTTCCCCGGACCATACCGAATATCACGATAAATCCTAATACTGTTAGTAAGGATGCTCTGCCCATCAGCTATTCAGTTTTAAAATTATCCTTTCAGTCACCATTATCCACATACACCTTCTACACGTATATTTGTTAGTTTGAATGAACCGGGATAAATTTCATCAGTTCTGACGGCAACTCTGAAACGTAATTCCAAGTCATTAACCCATCCTGCAAGATGGGAAATATCTTCATAAACCCTGATCCAATTGCTACTTGAGTGTTTAGCATATATTCTGATGTTACTCACGATCCATGAATCCTCATCCAAAAGAATATCTTCTTTGCTGAACCTAACATAAGCGGAACTGCAGCTGCTTAGATCAATATGATTATTTATTTCCAATCGAATAGTATCAGGTACCGATCTAACAGGATGCTCTTCATCAAATGTAAACAGAAAAGAAAGTATTCCGTCACCCATCGAGGGGGTGACGAAACCTTCAACATCCCACTGAGAAACATCTGTACTTGTGAATATTTGAGTGTATTCAATGTCTTGAGCAAGAATATCTCCAGAAAACAGGAAAGGTCCTATTAATATTAAAAGGAGTAACTGTGAAAACTTTTTTAAATTCATGGCGCACGCTCCAATTCTTAATTTTACCGTTTTAATTTGCGGTCCAAATCAATTTAAGCAGCCAATATAAGGCAATTCAAAAAGACAGGACTGCAATATATATGCTAACAACCACGTTAGAATATTCCACCCATTGACAACTGCCTTCCAAGCAGTATAGGCATCGGGTGTCTCACAATCAAATATAATTAAAGAGATTATGAATATTGTGACGGAGGTAACAACTATCTATAATATGTGATTCAGGACACAATTTGGAAAAAATTATAGTATATATTTGCTCGTGCAAAGAATAATTAATAGACTTTTGCAATATGCAGGCAGCTTTGTAAGCTAGTGAAATAGTGTTTTTGCTTGACTTATAATTCTAAGGTCTGTATAATCAAAGGACTATGTAAAATTAAAACCGCTGAATTGGTTAATATTAATTTAAGTTAGTCGATCAGAGGTGATATCAGTCCTTTGAAATAAATATAGGTCTCAAACCGTTAACAGGAGGTTAAAAAATGGGACAACAGCAGTTACTACTAATCGTATTAGGTACCATTATCGTTGGTGTTGCCGTAGTGGTGGGTATCAACATGTTCACAACAGGCGCTGTTAATGCCGAACGAGACGCACTTTTACAAGACGTGAATAACGTCGCGTCGTCAGCAGCTTCATATTGGCGTAAACCAGCAGCGCTT
>CBDUTM010000118.1:0-5684 GCA_965369985.1 uncultured bacterium
AACTTTATCCTCAACCTCTGCTTCTATCACTTCCTCGGATTCAGCCTCGATCTCAGCTCCGGCTTCAGGTTCAGTTTCAGTCTCGACCGTTTCTTCTACCTTGTCCTCAACTTCAACCGCTTCATCCTGGATCACTTCGGATTCCGGGGTTTCATTTTCAATTTTCTTTTTTGCCGCCATCTCTTCAGATACCTTTTATCGAAGCAACGCCCCGACCACCCCAACTAATATTGTGTCGACAGTCAATAAAAAAATAGCCAACACTCCGGAAAGAACGAGCACTACAATTGTAGAACCCTTCAACTCTTCCCAGCTGGGCCATGAAACTTTATTCATTTCAAAAACTACGCCGTTAAAAAAATTCTTTATTCTCTCTATCAATTTCTTATTCGCTCATTTACTCTGTGCAGGCCTGGGGGGATTCGAACCCACAACATCCGGTTTTGGAGACCGGCGCTCTACCAATTGGAGCTACAGGCCTAAAGATACTCATAAGCTTACTTGGTCTCTTTGTGCTGCGTATGTTTCAAACAGAATCTGCAATACTTTTTATGCTCTACTCTATCAGGATGGATACTTTTATTTTTTGTAGTATCGTAGTTCCTATGATTGCAGATAGTACACTCAAGAGTTATTTTTTCACGCATAAGCTATTCTACTATCTCCGTTACTACGCCTGCGCCAACTGTGTGACCACCCTCCCGGATAGCGAACCGTAATTCCTTCTCCATCGCGATCGGTGATATCAATTCAACTTCAAGGCTCACGTTATCTCCCGGCATTACCATCTCACTCCCTTCAGGAAGCTTGACTAAGCCGGTCACATCCGTTGTGCGGAAATAAAACTGAGGTCTGTATCCTTTGAAGAAAGGTGTATGTCTGCCCCCTTCGTCTTTCGAAAGGATATATATCTCGCCTTTGAACTTCGTATGTGGTTTTATCGATCCCGGTTTGGCTACTACCATTCCGCGTTTCAGATATTCTTTATCAACTCCACGCATCAAGAGACCAACGTTATCTCCTGCCTCTCCACGGTCAAGCAGTTTCCTGAACATCTCAACTCCAGTGATGGTCATCTTCTTATCTGCTTCTAAACCAACAAGCTCCATCTCATCGCCTACGGTCACAACACCGCGTTCTATCCTGCCGGTGCCTACCGTTCCACGACCTGTTATCGAGAACACATCTTCAATAGGAAGAAGGAAAGGTTTATCTATCTCACGCTCCGGGACAGGTATATAGGAATCGACGGCATCAAGAAGGTCCTGTATACATTTGGTCTTCTCCGCGTCATCAGGATTGTTCAGCGCTTCAAGAGCGCTGCCCTGGATGATCGGTATCTCATCACCGGGGAACTCATACTTGTTGAGCAGCTCACGCAGTTCAAGTTCTACGAGTTCGATAAGCTCAGGGTCGTCAACCATATCGGTCTTGTTTAAAAATACAACTATAGAGGGTACGTTCACCTGACGTGCCAAGAGAACATGCTCACGAGTCTGAGGCATGGGGCCGTCTGCTGCTGATACTACCAGGATACCGCCGTCCATCTGTGCGGCTCCCGTTATCATATTCTTAATGTAATCAGCATGACCAGGGCAATCCACATGAGCGTAATGTCGTTCTTCAGATTCATACTCAACGTGTGCCGTGGCTATTGTGATACCCCGCTCTTTCTCTTCAGGTGCGTTATCAATGGAGTCGAACGAACGTGCGTCTGCAAGACCTTTCTTACTCAAATACATTGTAATGGCGCTGGTTAATGTCGTCTTACCATGATCTACATGTCCGATTGTTCCGATGTTTACGTGTGGCTTAGTCCTCTCAAACTTTTCCTTAGCCATCTATCTCCTCCCTACTGTTTTTGTTCTCAGGCTGCATCTGATGCGCCCGCATTTTCAAGAATTTTTTCTTCAACTTGTTTCGGTAATTTTTCATAATGTGAGAATTGCATCGTAAATACCGCTCTACCTTGCGTCATAGACCTTGAATCCGTAGCGTAACCGAACATTCGCGCTAACGGAACATGAGCCTTGATAACCTGCGCGGCTCCGCGCGGGGTCATACTCTCGATTTTACCACGCCGTGACGTGATGTCCCCGACCAGATCGCCGAGATATTCATCAGGTGTGACAACTTCAACTGCCATGATAGGTTCAAGGAGAACGGGAGCGGCTTTCTTAGCTCCGGCTTTCAATGCCATTGAACCTGCTATCTTGAACGCTATTTCTGATGAATCCACATCATGGTAAGAGCCGTCTACTAAAGTAACCTCTACGTCTATCATTGGAAATCCTGCGATAACACCGTTGGTCAATGCCTCTTCAATACCCTTCGATACCGAGGATATATATTCTCTTGGGATGGCGCCGCCGACGATCTTATCGTGAAATACATATTCTTTTCCGGGTTCGCTCGGCTCGATAATAAGATTACAATGTCCATATTGTCCACGACCACCGCTCTGGCGAATAAACTTGCCTTCCGCTTCTACCTTTTTGGTGATGGTCTCTTTATAAGCGACCTGCGGACGACCGACTTTCGCCTGAACTTTGAATTCTCTTAAAAGTCTGTCAACCAATATCTCAAGATGAAGCTCTCCCATTCCCGAGAGGATCGTCTGACCGGTTTCTTCGTTGGTCTTAACCCGGAACGTTGGATCTTCTTCGGAGAGTTTCGTTAATCCTAATGAGAGTGAGTCCTGATCGGCTTTCGATACCGGCTCAACCGCAACAGCGATAACCGGTTCAGGGAAATGCATCGATTCAAGAATGATAGGATTATCTTTCTCAGCGATGGTATCGCCTGTTTTGGTTTTGTTCAATCCGACCATGGCACAAATATCTCCGGTGCCGACCTCATCCAGATCTTCACGCTTGTTGGAATGCATAAGAAGGATCCTGCTGACTCTTTCTTTTTTTGATGTATTAACGTTATAAACCGTGCTGCCCTTTTTAAAAGTGCCGGAATAAACTCTTACATAAGTTAATCTTCCCACGAATGGGTCAGTTACTATCTTAAAAGCTAATGCGCTGAACGGTTCGGAATTATCCGCTTTTCTTTCAATCTCATCACCCGAATGCGGATCTATTCCTTTCGTCGGAGGCAGGTCAAGCGGAGAAGGAAGAAAATGGTTTACTGCGTCTAAAAGTCGTTGCACACCCTGATTTTTGAATGCCGAGCCGCAGATAACAGGGATTACCTGATTTGCGATAGTGGCTTTCCTGAGCGCTGCTAATATCCGTTCAATGCTTATCTCTTTCTCATCCAAATAATCTTCCAAAAGATGATCGTCGTAAGTTGCAGCCTCTTCGATAAGATGTTTTCTTGCTGCCACGGCTGATTCCATCAGATCCTCAGGAATTTCTCCGTAATCAAAACTGCTTCCATGCGAATCCAGATTATAAATAACCGTCTTCATCTCTAACAAGTCGATCAAACCGTTAAACATTTCTCCCTCGCCAAGAGGAAGAACGATAGGTAGGGGATTTGCGCCGAGCCTTTCCTTCATCATACTTATCACATAATTGAAATCGGCTCCTACTCTGTCCATCTTGTTTACAAATGCTACTCGTGGAATATTATATTTGTTTGCCTGGTTCCAGACAGTCTCTGATTGCGGCTCCACACCGCCAACTGCGCAAAACAATGCCACAACGCCGTCAAGTACACGCAATGACCGTTCAACTTCCATAGTGAAATCTACATGACCGGGAGTATCAATAATATTTATCTGGTGATCTTCCCACTCGCACGAAGTAGCCGCACTCGTAATAGTGATACCTCTCTCTTTTTCCTGCTCCATCCAATCCATCGTGGCTGCACCGTCATGCACTTCGCCCATCCGATGAAGTTTCCCCGTATAAAACAGAATTCGTTCGGTGGTTGTTGTCTTCCCCGCATCGATATGCGCCATAATACCGATATTGCGAACTTTATTTAAATCTTTAACTGCCATTATTCCCTGCTGATTCCCTTATATCCTGAAGTGAGCGAAAGCTTTATTAGCTTCTGCCATCTTATGAGTGTTTTTCTTCTTCTCTATCGTGGCGCCTTCATTCTTAAATGCTGCCATCAATTCATTTGCCAATCGCTCCGCCATGCTTTTACCGCCCCCTGACCGCGCAAAATCTATAATCCATCTCATTGCCAATGCCTGTTTCCTTTTGGGGTTGACCTCGATAGGAACCTGATATGTGGAACCACCGATCCTCCGTGAACGCACTTCCAGCATCGGTGTGGCATTTTCCAATGCTTTTTTGAATACTTCCAAAGGCTCGTTGGATTTAAGCTTGCCGCCGATTATATCCAGCGAATCATAAAATATGGTTTCGGCGATACTTTTCTTCCCCTTATGCATAAGGTTATTGATGAACTTACTGACAATAAGATCATCGAACTTAGGATCCGGTAGTATCGTTCTCTTTTCTGGTCTTCTTCGTCTTGACATATCTTATACTTTCGGTTTTTTGGTGCCGTATCGTGAGCGGCTTGTTCTTCTGTCATCAACACCGCTTGCGTCTAACGTGCCGCGGATGATATGATACCTTACTCCCGGAAGGTCTTTTACTCTTCCACCTTCGATCAACACGATCGAATGCTCCTGAAGATTATGTCCTTCGCCCGGAATGTAGGCAGTCACTTCAAACCCGTTGGTAAGACGCACTCTAGCCACTTTCCGCAGAGCGGAATTCGGCTTTTTCGGAGTGGTAGTGTATACCCTCGTACAGACTCCTCTTTTCTGAGGCGATCCGGCAAGCGCGGGAGCCGAAGTTTTCTTCTTCGGAGCCGAGCGACCTTTCCTTATAAGTTGACTTATTGTAGGCATTTCATCCTTTTTTGTTCATTTCTTGTAAAGCCAAATAAAGGTAATAGATTTGACGTTATTGTCAATACTTTTTCGGCATGGTTATACACTTTTTTATTCAACTGCCTCAGATTCCTTTTTTTCCATTTCAGATATCTGATCGCTGACTCCTGTATCCTCATCATCTTCTATGAGTAAATTAATATCTTTGACGTTTATACTTCCCGTTCCGGCGGGGATAAGACGACCCATGATGACGTTTTCTTTCAGTCCTCTGAGTGGGTCAACTTTGCTTGCAACGGCTGCATCTGTCAGGATTCGTGTTGTTTCCTGGAAAGACGCTGCAGATATGAAGCTCTCCGTGTTGAGTGATGCTCTCGTTATACCCAGCAGCAATGGTCTGGAGGTTGCCTGTTTTGCAGGAGTGGATTTCATCGGAGCTTTGTCGACTTTTTTCAATCGGTCGTTAGTCTGCTTAAACCGCTCCTTATCCATGATCTCTCCCGGCAAGATCTTGGAATCGCCTGAATCGGTGATTACAACCCTGCCTTCTATCTGATTATTTTCCTCGTTGAACAGTATCTTATTTATTCTGTCGCCTTCAAGATAATCTGTGTCACCGGGCTCTTCCACTTCTACCTTCTGCATCATCTGCCGTACTATGACTTCTATATGTTTATCGTTGATACGCACATCTTGGAAACGGTAAACAGCCTGGATCTCATCCACCAAATATTCCTGCACTTCTCTTGGTCCGAGGATATGCAGAATATCTTGTGGTGCGATAGACCCTTCCGAGAGTGCTTCGCCGGCATAAACCGTATCGCCCGGATGCACGAGGACATGATTACCATAAGGAACGTTATATTTCTTCTCTTCA
>CBDUTM010000119.1:0-5672 GCA_965369985.1 uncultured bacterium
CATTATCCACGCCTAAGCCGGTCATAATTCTGCGTTGTATTCCGGGCTGAATATATTGGATAAAACCGTTATCGCCAAAGTATTTTCTTTTACCGACATCATAGGAAGGTTCGGAGAGATTATCATTTTCTAAAATAGCACCCATCGAATGAATGATTTTTCCATCCACATTCACTTGGCCATGCTCGATAGTAAAAAGATAAACAGAAGAACCTACTTTAATCCAATCACATGACCACGTTTCATTTTGTCGAGTTCTAATATATTTATGATAGACCCCGTTTACCTCTTCGATCTTATAAACCTGTCCATAATCAACACCGATGAATGAAGCATTTTCAATCGTTCCATCAGATTTGATAAAGCGGTAATTTAATACCATGCCATCGCCATCTGCTGGGAATATGGCTTTTTCATTTCTAGTATTCTCGACTAGTAGAATAGAAGATATACCAGATTCATTCCAGTAAATATTACCGTCGATTCCCTGGTACATTAGGATGCCTTCGTACATCCCGCCTTTAAGTGGAGCTATATCAAGATTATTTTCATTCCAAAAATCTTTTCCTATTTTAGCAATGTGTTCAGCTCCGGCCGTCAGTTGCGGTATCAACGCACCTTTATCATTGTACTCAAAAAGTTTTCCGTCATAATTAAGATATGCGAGAATCATTGTTTCCTCCTGTTCGGGCTCTTCTATTATCGGCTGTTCCGGATCTATTGGGATAATCGGATCCGGTAGAGTTATCGGCTCCGTTTCTGCTTCCGGTTCTGAAATTATTGAATATTCTATTCCCGGTTGAGTGCAAGATATCAGTATTAGAATGCATAATATATAAATTAGCCATTTCATTATGCCCAGAAACCTTCAGTTATCCACGCCACGCCTTGGCCCGGAGATGCTGCGCCGGCATGAGTCGTTGATACAAGTTGCATTGTTATTAATCCTATATTATTTACTTCAGCAAAAGTTCCGGCTCCTCCTGCTGTTTCATTATGTGTAGCTGAAACTTGCGGAGCTGTTGTAATATATGTAATAGGATAGGTTACAATTAATAATCCACTTCCATCAGTTGTTATAGTATCATGTTGGATTAAAGATTTATTTATAAACTTTCTCCAATTGCCTGCCGTAAAACTTCCCGAATCCCAAACTCCAGGAGTAAGCACAAGCCATTTACTATTTGTTTTATCAAGTCTTAAAACAAGTTCCCCGGCTCCGTCGCCTTGCCATGCTGAAAATGCAAGAAATCCTGAAAGTTCATTTCCGATCGTAAAGGCGGAGGTTATTGAATGAGCAAAAGTCCCATCGCCTCCGGTCCAATGAAGTCGAATAGTAAATCCATCTTTTTTTTCCGATCCGCCGCCTGATTCGTAGATAGTAATATCACTCGTTTGATTTCCGCCTGATATATTTTGTAGTCCGAAATCTAATCCGGGATAAGCATTTTCTTGGACGAATAGTCTCATGGCATCGAGAAATTGACTTACCCCTCCACCGGATTCTAATTCCTCATCTGAATCATCAGCAGATATTCCGACATTATCCATGATAGCAAGCAGGCCGTAATAATGATCATTATGCCAGTCTTCTCGGAAAGGAGTTCCATCCCCTGCAGCGGGAGCTGATACATCTTTTATAGCTCCATCCGGTCTTGTAGCTGTAGGTGCCGTGGTGTCAGGTAAATTATCCAATATTCTCATAATATCCTCCGCTATACGTAATTAACATTCGCGATGACCCATGTATGGGCCGGTTTCAATTGGAATATTAAACTTTCAAAGTCAGTTTGTCTATCCGCGGGTAAATCAACAGTATCGAATATACCGCCCGGACCTGCTATAAACCAATAGAAAATAAATGTCGCTGAATCAGCAGAAATCTGATATTCAAATTCAATCAATAATGTTTGAGTAAAATCTCCTGATAGAAAATCTCCTGATTCAACATTAGTATCATTTGATTCACATCCTAAATAATCTTTTTCATTATCCCATATGGGAGGATTTGCGAGTAGGTCACCCGGTACCGTTGCGGGATTTAATCTATCGGTAAAATCTCCTGATAGAAAATCATTTGATTCAATACCCGTATCATTAGAAAGCGTTATATATGTTCTCGCTCCTGAAATCGGATTATTCTCATAAACAAATACCGGAAATCCTGCAGCTTGTAACTGATCTTGAATATAATCAGGACCTTGACCGCCGACCGCGGTAAGTTTTCCGAGTGCTCTTTCATTTCTTTCCGCATCAGTTAAATTGCTATTTGCCAAAAGTCCCAAGAAAGTTTCCCAGTCATCAAGAGCATCAGATGGAACATTCGGAGGAAGTCCTGAATCTCTCACATCGACATAAAAATCACATATTCTTTCCGGTTCTTTTGCCTGAGCTTGATGAAATTTATAGAGATCATTTTCGAATGGTAATCTAAATGCCCGACCTTTTGGTAAGAGTTTTTGAATTGTAGGAAAAAAATCTATTGCCATTTTAAGTATATGTCAGCGGCGTCGTAACTTTCGCCTTTTCTCCTCTTCCCATAGTACGGATATCAAAAGGAATTCCGCCTTCTTTTACAATTACATCAGATATTACCGATCCATTCGCAGCAGCCACAGTTTGAACAACTGAGGTGGTTTCAGCATCGGAAATTGTATCATTTCTGTTTACTGATAATCCCTGTATAAAAGGTTCTTTCGTTAAAAATAAATCTTCTACTGCCGAATCAATTGCCGTTCTTATATCCGGAGTATCGGGATTAAGAGTATTAACTTCAACAGTAAAAGTCGTTCTGGTTATTGCCAAAGTCGTGACTTCCGCGGTAACTGGTCTTCGCGTTGCTCTTCCGGTAGTCGGATCGAAATTGATATTTTCAAGGGCTGAAGCAAGCTGTCCTGATGTCGGAATACCATCAGTTTGATTATCAACTTCGATAAAAACTTCAACTTCCCCGGGAGTGATTGCGGCATAAGGATATGCATTGATTACATTTACTGTTTCTTCTGCCCATAATTCATAGTCGGCCAAGGCTCCACCCTGGGGTTGTTTTTGATATCGGTCAAGTACCCGTTGCCTGTACTGTTCAAGAGGTTCTTGATCTGATCCCTCAGTTGTTACGCTTGCAACTGTTACGGTTTGTTCAAGTCCAGGCTGCGGATTAACAAAATCAAGAGTGTCGCCGACGATAAGATTTGAAGCATCCCCGCCTGTTAAAGATGAAACCTGTAATGTTTCTGTCGGAGTGCTATCGATAGCCTCGGATACGGTAACAGAATAAACCACTCCGGTATTATTATTGACAAGTTGTGTTCCTGCCTGGATGACTCCCCCTGTCTGCGTTACCGTAGCATCGACGGTCCCTACCCATTGTTGAGCGGGAGTACGAGTGACGCCGACTTGTTCACCGAGAAGAGAAAGAAATGTTGAATTAGCAGTCTGAACAAATCTTTGATTGAAAGCATCGGTTCCAAACTTATAGAGGATAATGAAAACCGCTGCTGAAATGAAAGCCCAAATTCGGAAAACCGCTTTTGCAAGAAGCGGAATAGTCTGACTATATTCAGCTTCAATATCTGAGATTATATTAGCAGCTATTTCGTTTATCGTCGGTGTTTGTAATGCCATTTATATAATCCTCCCTGTTGCCGGATCGTTTTCCTGGAATCCCCAATTTACTTGGAAAGTATTTTTGAATAATTCTTCTCCGTTTGCAAGAATTGTTACTGTCACATCAACTCTATTTTTTGTCACTGCATCTATCACGACTGTGATTGTATCAGCAATTCCGACATTGATAAACCACTGTAAATCTGATAGTGCAAGTTCCTGCGCTCGATTAATATTCGATAGCGTTATTGGAGAGGCTTCCATAAAGCCCATGAAAGCAGATTCTATTTTTTCATCTTCAGTAAAATATTCATTCATCCAGAGATTATCACCATTATTTCCGAACAGTGTAATATAGACAGCGTTTTCAAAACCGCCATCCATTATGGGTTCACCATTTACGACCTGAATATTCCCGCCTGAATCGGTATTGAAAATTGCTATATCGCCTTCACGCAGTTTGCTCATAATCCCTCAATCTCATTTTTTCTTCATGTCTGATTCTTCTATTGATTTTCTTCTTATAGAAATGCCTATCATTGAAATCATCAGACCTATCAATATAGATTATATCATATTCAACTTGTGAATTATTTTCCTTATGACCCATCATGGCAAAACTACCGTGTCCACTTTTGATGCATCTATACTTGCAGTGCTACTTGAACCCGTAGGTAATGGTGTTGCTGTAGGATTCCCCGGACCTGCAGAAATATGAGTATGTATATTATAAATTGTCGTTATGAAAGTATTGAAGTCTGATTTTAGCGTATCGAAGCCGGATTTTAAATCATCGAAGGCTACAGCAAAATCAGTATTTCCATTGAGTTCTAAAACACCATCTTTTTTATGTAATGAATATGCTTGTAAAACTCCATCGTCATCGCGTGAATATATTCTTACCTCCCCGGATTCAGCCTGCGGATCTGGATAGACACCGATTGAAACAGTTTTACCCATTGATTCATCAAGAACAATAATAACACCCTGGTCACCTTCAATCGGGACAGCATCTATTCCGGGTGGCAAAACTTGCCTGGATGATTTTATATAGTTGGGATAGATTTCCGTCTGGATTTCCCGGAGTGCATTTTTAATGATTGATTGTATTACTTTGCCGATTAGTCCCATCTTAAGCCTTTCTATATGGTCTTAATTTTCTTATTCTTTCTATTACATTTTCTGGTAAATCATAATCATGAGCAATAACATTTATATCTTCTGGAATATCAATTATAGCGTCAAAGATTCTATGTCTTGCATCCCCATGGCCGCAGAATCCGCACTCGCCATGAAAGGGTATTTCTTCATCTATCATAGTATCTTCAAAAATCAATCCCATGGGAAAGTACTCCTTATCTGTCCATTATATGCTTCAGGGAATACAAGTGTCAATTCTGTTACTTCAGTTTCAGGACCCTTGACATATTTAGCCTGCCGGATTAAAAACTCTGTTTCAGTATAAATCATATCTCCTGGATTTATATAAATAAGTTTTGTATTATCTTTCCATAATGTATTATCTGATGGACGGCGCCATCCCCGGACGGTTAGGATATTGTCAATTGAGGATGCAAGTTGTCTACCATATTGAGCTATTGCCGCATCTTTGAGATTCCCTTTATTTGTCTCCTGAGCCTTTATTACAAGCGGCCTCGTTACTCCTGTTTTTTGTATTGCCGGATCTATTACATCTCCGGATTGACCTACTCCATTGATCACTTCCGTACCGAGTGCTGTAATGGTAGAGTATCTCTGTTGTCCTTTATATTCTGCAGATGATTTTATAAATGGATCTTGACCGGCCCTGATAGTATCCTGAGCCGGTTCATTGGTTGGAGTCTGAAGCAATAATCTACCGAGTGTATCGGATGAGATAACGAGTCCTCTTTGACGCGCAAGTTTAATAAGAAACGTATAGATTTTTTCTACTGGTCCAATATCTACTTTTTCCCCATCTATGAAAACCGTCTCTGATCTTGTACCAGCAAGAAAACCGGTTTCTCCCTGTGGGATTACTTCGATTACTCTATTGATAGTGAAACTTCCGAATCGTTCCCCGGTAT
>CBDUTM010000120.1:0-5672 GCA_965369985.1 uncultured bacterium
GTGTGGGCGCAAGGTACGCCTCCAACCACTGTAGTTAAAATGGCAGCATCAGGGTAGTGAATCTCCATAAATTCTTCAAGATATTTCCTTGCGGATTTATTTTTGTTATGAACACCTCCTATGCCAATTCCGATATTAGCAAATCTATCGCCTTTAGGAAAGACCCATAGATATCCGCCGGGAGCTTTATCCACGCCTAAATAAAAATCAAGACGATTGCTTTTACAATTAATGTTAGAAACTGACATTTGGATTGCTGATTCCATATCTTTGATTTTTATAGTTGTTTTTAATCCTGCCCATCTGCCAACCCTGGATTCAACACCATCAGCAGCAATGATTATTTTGGCCCTGAATTCAATTTCTTCAGAAAGATATGTTGCCTTTACCCCCAAAATTTCATCACCTTTTTTCACGAGGTCATATACGTATGCTTTCGTAATGATCGCAACTCCTGTATTACCCGCAAGCATCGCTAATTCATAATCAAACATTCTACGGTCTAACACGTATCCTGCTTCTGCAAGATTTTCTATATCAACATATTTACCCGATGGAGCAACAAGACGAAACGCATCTATGGTGGAAGCGATCCATTTAGGATTTGGTTCGATAAAATTCTTAAGTCCTTCTGCACCAACAGCTTCACCGCATCGAACAGGCATTCCAATATCTCTATCTTTTTCAAGCATGAGAACTGATGCTCCGCCTTCCGCAGCGTATCGGGCGGCTGTGCTCCCTGCCGGACCGCCACCGACAACAATTACATCATACTCATCTTTCATGCGCTGATCATTTCAGGTTTCTCAGTGTGGAGCACCTCTATAGGACAAATCCAAACGCACAGATCGCAGTCAATGCATCTGTCATGCAAAATCTCGATATTCGCTTCAAATAATTCAATAGCGTCTACAGGACAGACAGCAACGCACGTCCCGCAAAAATCGCATTTATTTTCTTCTACACTTATCAATTTTATCTCATTTCATTGTGAGTAATAATTTGCTTTATCAGTGAGACGGAATATAATGAATATGGTTAGAATTTACAATCTACACTGATTAAAGATTTACGAAAAACTAATTTTCAAAAATCTCTTTGTCCTGCTTTTCGTTTACCTCTATCGGATAATCACCTGTAAAACAAGCGCTGCAAAAGTCAGAAGGATCCTTATTTGTAGCGCCAAGCATATTTTCTGTAGATAGATAATGAAGAGAATCTACACCTAAATATTCTTTGATCTCATCCACATTCATTTTACCTGCTATAAGTTCCCCGGTGGAGGGAAAATCAAGACCATAATAACACGGGTGCTTGATCGGGGGGCTGGAGATTCGAACGTGAATTTCCTTAGCGCCTGCATCTCTTATCAATCTTGTTAATTTCTTTAAAGTTGTGCCTCTGACAATTGAATCATCAACAACAATAACTTTTTTATCTTTCAGCACACCTCCAACGGCATTGAATTTTATCTTAACACCAAAGTCTCTTTGACTTTGTCTTGGGTTTATAAACGTTCTTCCAACATAATGGTTTCTGATCAAGCCAATTTCAAACTTTTTGCCGGATCTTGACGCATATCCCAATGCGGTCGTATTGCTGCTATCCGGCACTGATATGACGATATCGGCATCTACGTCTGCTTCATCTGCGAGATTTTTACCTAATTGTCTTCTTGTCTTATCGACAAATTCTCCAAATACGCGACTGTCCGGACGGGAGAAATAAACGTATTCAAAAATGCAATATTTTGGATGAGATTTACCTTCGTATGAATGCAGTCCATCTTCATCAATGACGATTATTTCACCCGGATTGACATCACGAATATATTCTGCCTCAATAAGATCAAATGCGCACGATTCTGATGCAAATACGTAACAATCACCTAGTTTTCCCACACAAAGCGGTCTGAATCCATGCGGATCTCTAACAGCAATTAGCTGCTTTTCTGTCATCAGGACCATTGAATATGCGCCTGAAACAATATTGAGAGCATCTCTGATTTTTTCCTCTAATTTTTTAGATTTGCTCTTCGCCATGAGGTGAATAATCAATTCCGTGTCTGTGGTAGTTTGAAAAATGGTGCCTTCTTCCATAAGTTTTTTCCGAAGGGATGCTGTATTCACCAAATTACCATTATGCGAGATAGCTATTTGGTAATCAAATAAGTTAAAGACCAGCGGTTGTATATTCGCGATCTTTGACGCGCCTGTAGTGGAATATCTGTTGTGCCCTATGGCAATATGTCCCTTGAGTTCATCTAATACTTTAGGCTCTGAGAATATATCCGCAACAAGTCCCATTCCAAGATGTTTATATGACAACTTTCCATCAGTTGAAACGATTCCGGAAGATTCCTGGCCACGATGCTGCAAAGCAAATAAACCGTGATAGGTGATTGTAGAAGCTTCCTTGTGTCCGTAAATTCCGAAAACCCCGCATTTTTCATTTATACTTTTCTTACGCTGCATTATTCCCTGACTTTCTTAATCTTATATGATTTGAGTAAATCCACCCTTTTCCGCCTTGATAAACTTCTACTCTATAAACGCCCGCTTCAGCAACCGTACTAGTAGCCTCTTTGTTAAAAATTCTACCTGCTCTTTTGCCATTATGAACGAAACGAATCGCCGCCTTTTCCGGAAGGTCGACATTTAGAATAACTTCTCCTCCCGCCATCTCGATCTCCTGACCCATATTATAGTCTTTTCCTTTATACTCAGCCCAAAACCTGAATCCACGCGCATCACCGAGCTTATAGTTGCTTATGAAACATCGCGCGCTTCTAATTGCATTTATAAACCGATTCTTTGTATCAACAACATGGTCTCCTGATTTTACCGGTTCATAAAAAAGTAAATGAGTTCGAATTGTATTAAACAAAACTTTATAAGGGAATATCTTTACTTTTATTCCAATCGGCAGTCGATGCATATGTTGATGAGCATCAACTCCTCCAATACCGCTTATCCTTCTTGTTAAACTCAGAGTATCCCACTTTTCAAGTATTCTGTCCGTGGGAGTGATCATTGAAGAGCGAGGATGCATCCATCTCCAAATCTTATTCCACTTCGTAAGACCTTCGATCCAATGTGACATTTGGTTCCATATTTCTATGGAGTCAAACCCATCGAGTTCCCAATGAGTCCAGGGATAAGGAGGGTATGATTCAAGATGCCTGCGAATCTCATCAGGATGCGCGATTATACCGAGGGCGCCCTTCTCAGAGGCAATTCCTACATATTCCTTAGCTGAGATATCCTTCGGCATTACTTCGTCTATGCCAAATAACATATAATGATTTTCATCGTTTACGTCATTATGCTCATATCCGATTATGGCAAGTAAATCATCATTCCATCCTTCGTACCCATCTTTGATCGGCTGAAGTGTAAAATGATCTGTAAACATTAAATAGTCCAAATTTGCTGATCGGCCGGCTTTGATAATTTCTTCAAAAGTACCTGTCCCGTCAGAATAGACCGAATGCATGTGGATACAACCAACTTTTTCATACATATTAACCATACTGCTTATTTAAAATCTTTGCCAAGTAACACTGCAATTATAATAGATCCGACAGCCAAAGGAGCTAAATATTTGATTGCTTTATCCCATAACAGATAATTGAAGAACTTCTTGGTTTTAAGTTCAAATTCTTCCTTTTTGATAGACTTGGATAAGAACCATCCTGTAAACACTGCTATGAAAAATCCACCTATCGGCAATAAAAAATTCGATGCGAGATAATCAAATGTGTTGAAAAATCCAGCTGTATTTGGTCTACCTACAATATTGAAGTTCGAAAGCCACCCCACTGCGCCATTTGATAACGCGGAGAATGTGCCAAACAGAAAAATCGCAGAACCGGTTATTCTCGCCGCCTTTTTCCGTTCCCATTTTAGCTGATCGATCAGATATGATGCTACTACTTCTAAGAGTGAGATCGCAGATGTGAGTGCCGCAAAAGCAACAAGTGTGAAAAATAAGACTGAAAATATATAACCACCCGGCAGTTTCATAAAGACAACCGGCAATGTAGTAAATAATATTCCAGCACTTTTTGTGGGTACCAGATCAAAAGTCATAATAATAGGAAATATCATTAGACAGGCGAGTATAGCAATCAGCGTATCAAGTCCGGTTACAATAAGAGCGGCTTTTGGAATAGAGTTCTTCTTACTCATATATGAGCCATATGTGATCA
This sequence comes from uncultured bacterium, assembly GCA_965369985.1. Taxonomy (GTDB): domain Bacteria; phylum Fidelibacterota; class SORT01; order SORT01; family SORT01; genus JACZTG01. The sequence continues at coordinate 4,211 of CBDUTM010000120.1, forward strand.
TAGCACCCATTCCTAAGCTTAATGAGAAAAATGCATGACCTAATGCTTCCAAAAATCCCGCTCCTGATAATTCTGAGAAGTTAGGGCGAAATAAAAATGTGATTGCTCTTCCTGCTCCTTCGGTGGTGAGTGCGAGACCTACCAATATTAAAATAATTATAAACAAAATAGGCATAAGTATTCGAGCCGTGCGCTCGATTCCAAGACTTACACCACCAGTTACCACAAATACTGTAATTCCCATAAATAATGCATGCCAAAATACTTGTCTATATGGGTCAGCAACAAAATCAACAAACTGCTGTGTGACTTGATCGGTCGTTTGGTTATCAAATGCGCCTGTGACGGATTTTACTACATATTCCAATGTCCAGCCGGCAACAACACTATAGTAGGAAAGAATAATGAAACCTGTGGCAACGCCAAGCCAGCCTAACCATGACCACTTCTTCCCACCTACTGCCGTCATAGCTCCCACCGGGCTCAGTTGGGTTCTTCTGCCAATTATTATTTCTGCTATCATAATCGGAAATCCAATCAGCAAAATAGAAATGAGATACATTAATACGAACGCACCACCATCATTGGTATACGTCATATAAGGAAATTTCCAAATATTCCCTAATCCAATGGCAGAACCCGCCGCCGCCAAAATAAATCCGATTTTTGATCCCCATTTTTCCCTTTCTACCGTGGTTGAATTCATTCTTATTCCTATTGTTTAGAAATTATATTGCAATTGCAATGACAGCCGACTCTTCTGTTTGTTGCTCAGTAGTTTAACCGAGAACTCCTCATCAATCGAGACTCCGTCTAAATGTGCATCCACAAATGCGTCACCCATTGCAAGAAAATATCCGGCTCCAAATAACCATCCCCACCCATTTCTTTCTTGTTCCTTATCCTCAATATCTGAAGCGCTTATACCCGGAGTAGCCTCAAGAATTTTTAACTCATCATTTAAATCTAAATAGCGTGATATAAAGTAAGTTTCTCCTCCAAGAAATACGAGGGCTTTAATAAATTTTCTATTATATATCTGCCCCCAACCAGGTAAAATCAGCGAACGTATCATGGCTCCTTTAGGTGACCTCTTAGAATAACTATCATTGAGATCGCTGTCATCAGAAATAGAGAATTTCTTTGATGCCATTTGAGCGCTAATTATGTCAGGTAAACTGATAGATAGGATAAGAAATATGATGAGGTAAAAAATTCGCATTTTAATTTAATTGGATAGGACTTTAAGTGCTCCTTTAAGTATTGAAGCCGAAACTTTACCGGATGTCATTGAAACGACTTCTCCATCTACATGTAATGGCATTGGATATTCACTTTCAATTGTTATGTTTTCACCTCGAATAGTCTCCACTTCATCTAATTTATTTAGATTACCGGTCAATGCACTCTTAATATTTAAAAGCAACTTGAACAAAGAAGCTTCGCGCATTATAGTAACATC
>CBDUTM010000121.1:0-5618 GCA_965369985.1 uncultured bacterium
ATACCAACACTACACTGGGGTTATTTTCCGATTCCACTCTCGCTTATGATTGGCGGACCACGAGCAGCACCCACAGAACTTCAGACGAATATGGCGTTCTTATTAATCAATTTCTTACGAATGCTGATAAATCCATTGATACGCTTACAGGAGTAGTTATATCATCTGTCGTACCTTCTCTCACTGATGTATTTGCACATATGTCGGAGAAATATCTGAGTAAAACACCGTTGATAGTTTCCCACGAATTAGATTTTGGAGTTCCGTTACTGATAGATAACCCTCAGCAGTTAGGGGCGGACAGAATTTGTAATGCTGTTGCAGGAGTACGGGATTATGACCTCCCTCTGATAGTTGTGGATTTCGGAACAGCGACCACATTTGACGTTATCTCCAAAAATGGTGAATACTTAGGGGGTATCATCGCACCCGGAGTAGAAACTTCCGCGGAAGATCTCTTCAGGAGAGCTGCAAAGTTACCAAAAATAGATTTTCACTTTCCCGAAAAGATAATAGGAACGAATACTGTCCATTCGATGCAATCAGGAATAATGAACGGAGCGATCGCTGTTGTTGATTCAATGGTAATTGCCATCGAAGATGAATTAGGCGAAAAAGTAAACACTGTAGCCACAGGCGGTTTCGCTCACCTAATAATTCCTAAATGTACAACAGTAGATAAGATTAACACACATCTCACTCTCGAGGGTATGAACTATATCTGGCAAATGAATAACGAAAAAATCGGAGACAAATAGAATTGAAAATTGCGCTGATTCAGCAATTCGTCACACTAAATAAAGATGACAATCTCCGCAAAGGACTAGCTGCGCTTGAAGAGGCCGCATCCAATGGCGCCCAACTTGTGGCATATGCCGAGCTGGCGTTCGAACCGTTTTATCCGAGATGCCATTCAGATGGAAACAATTTAGAGTTAGCTGAAACTATCCCCGGAGAGCTGACCGATCATTTTTGTCGCAAAGCTAAAGAATTGGGATTAGTGATCGTGTTGAATTTATTTGAGCGCGACGGATCAAAAACATTCGACTCATCCCCCGTAATTGATTCTGACGGCTCGATTCTCGGTGTAACGCGGATGATGCACATTACAGATTATGAGTATTTTCATGAAAGAGATTATTATTCACCCTCTTCAAATATTCCCGCTGTTTACGACACCGCTGTCGGAAAGATCGGCGTAGCTATTTGTTATGACAGGCACTATCCTGAAGTGATGCGCGCACTGAGATTACAAGGCGCCGAACTTGTGCTGATTCCGCAAGCGGGAACTGTTGGCGAATGGCCCGACGGACTTTATGAAGCGGAAGTCCGGGTTGCAGCTTTTCAGAACGGCTATTTTACTGGTCTGATAAATAGGGTCGGGCAGGAAAGTGAACTGACCTTTGCCGGTGAGTCTTTCATTACCGCTCCTGATGGCAAGATAATCGCCTCTGCTCCAAGCGGAAAAGAAGCGATAATTTATGCCGACCTGGATTTCGGAATATTGGAAGATACTCATGCGACAAAATATTTTTTAAAAGACAGACGACCGGGAAGTTACGGAATTATTAGCTGATTATTTATTGATTCGACAGAGTATCAGGAGCAGCTATAGAATCATCTGTTGCCACGATACGAAATCTTTTTGACTTCAATATTTTACCATCTTCAGATACGACATCAACACGCCAATCCCCCGTCCATTCAACCTGCATAACTTTTGTTGACCATGTCCGCCAGCGATATCCACGCACATTTAATTTAACTTCTGCCATGCGTTTTTCGCCCCAGTACCAAACCTGGCTTACAGTGGTGGATTCTCCCATCCCTCTAATTTCAGTGAAACAATAAAGAGCGCCAACTGTATCAGCAAATACATCAGAGACTCCTACAGGCTGTCGATCTTCAACTGAGACGGCAATGGCTATCTGTTCTACCTTAAGAGAAACCTGTCCATAAATTGCCGAGCCGGAAAACAGGTACAGGAAAAAATTTAGCAAAAAGATGATTTTGAATTTGTTCATCATAACAGACTTATAATGTATAAGTTTAATTTAAATTTGCAATAGTCATAAGCTGCGATACGGTCGGAAGTGAATTATATACCCATGAAGCGCCTGCATCTTTTAGCTGCTCCATCTCTTTTTCGCCATCCTTACGGGCAATTCCTATCGCTTTGAAGCCATTGTGTAGCGCGCATTCAACGTCGTAGATAGTATCGCCCACCACGAATACTTCATCCGGATCGAATTTCAGATTCCATAGAGCTTCCGCCCGCGACACAGCTATCGGAGGTAGTTCATTCCGATCAGCGTTGTCACTTGCGTAAGCGCCCACGTCAAAATATTCTTTAAGTCCGAATGGAGATAATTTTATCATTGCCGAGCGTTCCATATTACCGGTAACCAATCCCAGATAAATATTATCCACTTTATACAATTCAGGCAAAATTTCAGAAATGTCGCCGAAAATCATCTTGTCTTCAGCAGATTGATATTTATTTTCCAATCGTTCGTAATAATCTGGAAAGAATTTTTCCATAGCGTGAGGGATTTCATTGTCATTCAATCCGGCTCGCTGCAGCATATTTTCGAGAATTTTAGGGTCGGTATATCCGGCTACCTGATGAATTTCCAATGCCACTTCTTTGTTGGTCAGTTCTTTAACGATTTCAATAAATATACTACGAGCTGTTTTTCCGGGGGAAATCAGAGTACCGTCAATATCAAAAAGGAATAAGGCTTTCGGACTATCCGACAAGGTTAAATTTTGTTCCCACAAACTCCACAAAATGAAGCATCACTAAATAACTGATTACCGCATTCCGTACAAAAACCTGATTGTTTATCTTCCGGAACGCTGTATTCAGGGCTGATCGAGTATTCCTTTTTTACACTAACGCCTTTTAAAGAATCCAGCTCTTCCATTACCGCCATAGCTTGAGATCTATATGAATTCGTAAGCTCTTCAAAATCTCCATCATCAATTTTTTCCATCTGATAATCAAGCTCTATATCCTTTATCTCCCGAAAGAGACCGGTCTTCTTTGTTTCGAGCTCAGCTATAGCGATAGCTTCGTCGCTTCTTCTGTAGTCTACTTTATGCTTATCGCTTAGGATAGGATGAAGTATCAGATAGATAATGAATGCTACGAGCATTCCCATAAACAAAAATGTCAATCAATCCCCCGTTAAAAATCGTCCAGCTCAGAATCCAGCTTATTTGAATATGTGTTAGATACTTTATTTTTTCCGGGAGCATTTGAAACTACAACTTCTGCCGTACTCAAAGACCATCGTTTTAACGCAATGATGATTAGTGTACCGAATCCTAAGACTAACAGTATTGGCATTCCCCACGCGGAAAGATAAAACCCTTCAGCTTTTGGAGTTGCCAATACCCTATCTCCATAAGTTGAAACAAACCGTGCCATAATTTCATTCGATTCCATTCCTTTATCAACCAGGTCTCTTACTTCTGTTCGCATCCGTTCTGCTGTGCCGCAGGAACAGGAGTAGAGAGCTAAATTAGGACAGGTACCACACTGACAGGAAAGTTTGTGAATGATATCATCGGGATTTATCTTCGATTGTGAAATTGCTAAACTACCAAATGGCAGTATCAATAAAGAACCGAACGCAATAAATTTATATATTGTTTTCATTTTCATACCTTTCATCTCAAATCTAACTCTTCATAATACATTTATCAACCGTATTATTAGGCTAATTGGTTGCCACAGCTTCCGCAGAAATTTGTGCCGACCTCCACCTTCTCTCCACAATTTGAGCAGAATTGTGGAACTCTATCAGATCTGTACTTCAACTTTTCAGTTGGAATTCTTTCCTGTTGATTATGATCCAGTACCTTCTGAGCAACTCTCTTGGCACCGGCTCTCTGAATTCCACTCCCCTTTCTGCGACCTTTTTTATAGTATGATCTAATAAGCAATCCAACTAACATCGCGAGCGCTATTGTGGAAATAATATTGTATGTACTCCATTTTCCGTCAGGGTTTTCTAATAATTGTATACTTGTCTTTTTACTCGATTTAAAATAACTCACACTGACAGTTTTAATTTCCCCCGCTGCTACTGCACCCGTTAATACTAAATGGTTGAGAATTCCTTTGCTGTCTGAAACAGTTCTGATACTTGAGGGCTGAGTGATAAAGTTCGTTGCGCTTATCGGCTGCTGGATTTCATACGAAAAACTATTTATCGGATAATATGATTTATAATTATAGATAAAAGATTTGTTCGAGCCCAGCGGCGGAAATGCCTTATAGTAATATTCAATTGCGAATTCTCTCTCTTTAAGGAGGAAGGAGACATAGGTATCTCCCTCTTCATTTCCTATATCAAAAGGGTCATGAATATGCTCATTGGTCGCCGTAACAGATGCCACGTGTGGCTCAATGCCGGGTATGATGCTGAATTTGATCGTGACCGGCAATTTCACATTTGAACTCACCGTTCCTTTATACATAACAAGTAAGTTCGGATTATCATATTCTGACCAAAGAGATATTTTCAATGTCGAAATATCAATTGAACTTTCCTGAGCAAATGCGACATCGCTATTCTGCAGCGATATGAACAGAACCAGTAACATAAACCGATTTGAATTATTTTTTATTATTTTGCCAAATTTTTTTATGAACATCATCATTACTCCATTTCCATGTTCTTGTTCATCGGTTTTGTTTTAACCTTCATTGCCCTTAACCTTTTCCTCACAGCTTCTCGTAAGCTACTTTCGGAATCAAGTAGAAACTGACCGGAAGTGACTACCAGTTCAGTTCCCGTAAGACCCTCCAGAACTTCATAATAACCACCTTCACCGGAGACACCCAAAGTTACTTCGCGAGGTTCAAATTTACCCTTTCCGTGAGAGATGAATACAATATCACGTTCTCCTGAATGTATTACGGATTCCTTCGGTATTACAATCGAGTTTTCCCTTTCCTCAGCTTTTATAACAATGTTAGCGTACATCCCCGGTCTAAGATCACCTTTTTGATTATCGAACTCAAGCCTTACTTTTATCGTTCTTGTTTTCGAATCCAAAAACGGATAGATATAAGCCACTTTACCTATAAATTTCTTTCCCGGAATATATGTAAGAGTCATCTCAGCATCCAGCTGCTCTTCCAACCAGGGCAATTCAAATTCATAAATATCTGCATAAACCCATACTTTTGATAGATCGGCGATTGCGTAAAGATTCATCCCCTCAACAACATTCATTCCCTCTAACGCCATTTTTTCAACTACAATCCCGTTAAAGGGGGAATGAAGGGTCATCACTTTGCTCACTTTTCCAGTTCGTTCGAGCTCTTCTATCTGTTCTGAAGTGATATCCCAATTTGATAACCGGTCTCTTGTGGAACGCAGAAGTGCCTCTGAACCTACATTACGGGAGTTAGCGTTTCTTAACGCTGAAAGATATTCTTCTTGTGTTGAGACCAGTTCAGGACTGTAAATATCCAGCAGGGCTTGGTCTTTTTTGACTCTCTGACCTGTAAAATCTACGTAAAGATGCTCTATCCAACCTTTGACCTTAGTGTGGATATGTGTGTATCGGGTCTCGTCATAATCAACGAGCCCGATAGTTCT
>CBDUTM010000122.1:0-5599 GCA_965369985.1 uncultured bacterium
AATTCTGTAGCACTTTTAATTTACATTTAAATAATTCGTTGTCAAGAAAAAAATTATAATTTTTTCATGTCAGATTTTATTCCCATTAAGTGGAATAATAGACAAGTCTAGCTTTTTTATTTAATAAAAAAATTATAAATTATCTCTCTATTAGGAATATATTATGTATCTATACATTACTCGCCACGGGGAAACAAAAGAAAATGTAGAAGGAATTCTTCAAGGAAGAACTCCAGGAAACCTAAATGACACCGGTATTGAGCAAGCACGCTTACTTGGCGGCGCTTTGCGAAATAAGGATATAAGCGCAATTCACTCGTCTGACCTGGACAGAGCGATCGATACGGCACTGATAATAAGTGACCTGATCGGCGCAGTGCTTGTGCCCGAAAGTAGTTTGAGAGAACGAAATTTAGGAATATTCGAAGGTAAGAGTTGGGATGAATATTATAAAGCACAGGAAAATAGCGGTTTTTCTCACTTTGATTATAAACCTGAAGGTGGCGAATCAATTTCAGATATGCAAAATAGAGTGAAACCTATCCTTTTAGATCTGACAGACGGGCATCAAAGGGGTAATATTCTTATTATGGGACATGGAGGTCTTAATACTATATTACTCGATATGTTACTTCCGATATCGCTGTCGGAAATTTGGAAAATCGGTCAGAGCAATGCATGCATAAATCAGTTGGAAGTAATCGGTTCTATGGAAGCAAAAGCAATAATACTTAACGATACTCAACACTTAGCTGAAAATCATGATACAATTCAATAAATCTCTCTTTTTTAAGATCGGACTAATAATTCTGATGATCTTTGATTTCTCCCGTGCTTATTCCCAACGTCCGGTTTCTGTTGACAGAGTTTCTGAATGGCTTGGTGAAGAAATTTTTTTTCTTCCGATCGATACTTCATTAATCCAGGATCCTTATAATTCTTGGTCGCTTTCCCCGATTAAAAACATAAGCCCTTCTCCATCTCAGGTATATGGCAAAAAGGGAATTATCGTCGACCTCAAAATAGACGATCCTTTTGATCCTTATTTCGTAACCGTGGAAATTGTAGATTCCGACTTAACGATTTACGGCATGAGCTTTGACGGTCATCTTCCTGATGTCGGCTTCAGTAGGGATTTTAACAAAGCTATGAAATTAACGGGCGCTATACTCTGGAATAATCGCTCAATGTTTTACACATTTGATTCCGTTCTTGCTTCAGTAAAACCTCAGGTAGTCAAAAATCTCGAGCCTCTTTTCCTATGGAATGTCGAATGGAGTAATGACCCATTAAAACCTATCAGACTCATCTTCTTTGAACCCGATGGAATAAAAGTTCTTATAAATATGAATTTCTCTGAATTGAATCTTTCGCCTGAATCACCTCCGGCATATATAAAGAATCTTTTTCATCAGGTAAATCCAAGAGTTACTCATCCCGATTGGAAAGAGAAACTTTGGTTAAAAATTGAAAATGAAACTATTTCCAAGAGAATGTCCCGCGAAGCGGTGCTTCTCTCATGGGGCGAACCGATATCTTTTGCAAATCATACAGAGAAAGATAACTTGATAGAAATATGGCACTATGACAGAACTCCATCCGTAAGAATCAGATTTAAAAACGGTAAATTAGACAGATGGGAAACCAAGTGAGTAATTTTCGGAAAATACTTTTGCCGACAGATTTTTCGCCTTGCGCTAACGCTGCCCTTCACCAGGCAGTCACCATCGCCGAGCGTTTTCAGGGATCTGTGACAATGCTGCATGTTGTTGCTGTGCATGAAAGTGACAGGGGGAAAATCGAAACGGTCTTTTCCGAGGACTCGAAATCTTACGACCACATTATGACATCGGCTGAAGAGATGCTTCACACCAAAGAAGGAATGATCGAAACTCCGGTCTTAATAGAAAAAGTGCTTAAGAGAGGTATTTCGCCTACAAACGAGATAATTAGTTATGCTGACGAACATAAACCTGATCTGATAGTTATGGGCACGCATGGAAGAACAGGCATCAGACGGCTGATAATGGGCAGCGTAGCAGAAAAAATAATCAGACTCTCCGAATGTCCCATTATGACAGTTCGATGTGGAACTGACGGAAAAAAGAGTCCGTATCCGAACTATCGTTCCATTTTGCTTCCCATTGATTTTAGCGATACGTCAGTCAACGCTTTGTGGCAAGCCGCTGAAATGGCAAGAAGCTACGGAGCCATTTTGACATTGCTCCATGTTGCTGAACCTATTGACTTTTCGGGATATACACAAGAGGGTGATTCTTCGGAAGAAGATTTTTTAGATAGTCAACTCGATTCAGCCGAAAAGGCACTTCATGATTTCACATCAAACGCACCGCTTGAAGGTATTGAAGTTTATACAAGAGTAGTCCATGGAAGACCGGGAAGAAAAATTATTGAATACGCTGACGAAGAAGGCATTGATCTTATTATTATTCCTTCGTTGGGTAAAAGCGGTCTGGAGCGGCTCCTTATGGGAAGCACGGTAAATAAGGTCGTACACAGAGCAAATTGTCCTGTCATGGTCCTCAAAAAAACAGAAGATCTTCCGGAGTGATGATGGCTGTCAAAACCACTCCCTGTCTTGCATCTGATAAATCGAAGTCATAAATTGCTTGGCTGAGAATGAGTGATGAAACCGAATAAACATATATATCTTGACCATAGCGCCACCACGCCTGTTGACACCGAGGTCATCGCTGCAATGAGCCACGCTATGAGCAATGGGTGGGGTAATCCATCAAGTACTCATGCCGACGGGAGAAACGCAAAATTTCTCATAGAGGAAGCCCGCGAAAGAGTAGCAGGATTGATGAACTCTTCTCCCGACGAGATACATTATACGAGTGGCGGGACTGAAGCAGACAATTGGGCGCTGAGAGGCATCGCCCACTCGCTGAAGGATAAAGGCAACCACATCATAACGGCGGAAACGGAACATCCCGCCATTTTAGACAGTTGTAAAGAGTTGGAAAAAGAAGGGTTCAAAATTACATATCTTTTCACAGACCGGAAGGGAAGCATCCATCCGCACGACCTTGAAGCGGAGATAACTCCCGAGACCATTCTTATTTCTCTTATGCATTCCAATAATGAGATCGGAACTATCAACCTCATTCACAAATTCGCGGAGGTGGCAAAAGAAGCCGGCGTGCTGATACACACTGATATTGTGCAATCGTATGGCAAGGTACCCATTGACGTAAAACAATTGGACGTAGATTTGGCAAGCGTTTCGTCACACAAAATATACGGTCCTAAAGGAATCGGAGCACTTTATGTTCGATCGGGCATCGGGATCGATCAGATCATGTTCGGCGGTCATCAGGAACGTGACAAAAGAGGCGGAACGGAAAACGTTCCCGGCATAGTCGGCTTCGGAAAAGCAGCTGCGCTTCGCGCCGAGCGGTTGGAGTCTGATTCATTAACCGTTAGAAAAATGGCAAAGAATTTCTTTGAACGGCTTTCCGATGAAGTAGGTGGTGTGAGCCTGAACGGTCATCCTACTCATAGAATTCCCGGTCATCTCTCGCTCACTTTTGAACAGATCGACGGAGAAGCACTTTTAATGAATCTTGACACTCAGGGTATTTCAGCCTCAGCCGGAGCGGCTTGTTCTTCGGGTGCGGTAAAAATTTCCGGCGTATTAAAAGCTATCGGATTGAATGATGATGAAGCTATCGGAACAGTGCGGATAACTTTCGGCAGAGAAAACAATGAAGAAGATGTAGAACTTGTCGTTCAAGCAATTAAGGAACAGGTCGAAAGACTAAGAAAAACAGCACATCAGGCTGTAGCGCAATGAACAAGAAAGTAATAATGGCGTTAAGCGGCGGAGTTGACAGTTCTGTTGCTGCATTAATTCTCATCGAACAGGGTTATGACGTGATCGGCGTGACCATGAAGAATTGGGAATTTGAAAGCGCAGGAGGAAATCTAACTACCGAAAGTTCTTGTTGTTCGCTCGGCTCTATCGAGAACGCTCGAATGGTAGCGGCTCAGCTGGAGATTCCTCATTACGTTTTTGATGTGTCTGATTTTTTCCACGAAAAGGTTATAGAGAATTTCAAATCCGAATATTTAAGTGGAAATACTCCCAACCCTTGCGTTCGATGTAACTCTCTGGTCCGATGGGAGACACTCCTCGAAAAGGCAGAAGTATTTGACGCAGACTTTGTAGCAACGGGTCATTATGCCAGAATTCATCGCCCGGGTTCAGAATCCTCTGCCGAACTTCGGATGGGTATCGATCCGGAAAAAGATCAAACGTACGCTCTATGGGGACTCAAGCAGTCTGAACTTGAAAAAACATTATTTCCTCTTGGCGGACTCAGCAAGCCTGAAGTTCGCCTGAAAGCTGAGAAGGCGAAACTACGCAGTTCTAAAACTCCTGAATCATTTGAAATTTGCTTTATTCCGGATAACGATTACAGACGATACATTCGGGATAATATTGAGGGTATTGAGGAGCTTGCACCGGAAGGCGATATACTCGACACCAAAGGAAATGTTCTTGGGATTCACCAGGGCTTTACAAATTACACCATCGGTCAGCGAAAGGGACTCGGAATCGCACTGGGCGAACCTGCTTATGTAACTGAAATCAATTCAATCGATAACACTATCAGAATCGGGTCTAAAGAAGATCTTATGTCCACAGAATTCTCACTCGCAGATGTTAATATAATTGATAATTCCAGAGATGGCGAAAAATTTAGCGCGAACGTGAAGATCCGATACCATGACAAAGGTAATGAAGCGGCGGTTCAGAAGGGATCCGATGGTAAATGGAGCGTCAAATTTAACAATCCTGTGGAAGCTGTTACTCCCGGACAATCGGCAGTTTTCTATGATTCTGACCGTTTGATCGGGGGAGGCATCATCAGTGCAACAGAATAAGAAGATTTTCCCATGACCCAAAGAAAGAAAGTAACGGTTGAAACGCTACACCGAATGAAAAAAAATGGGGATAAGATCGTCTGCCTCACAGCATACGATTATTCCACCGCTCGACTGATTGATGATGCCGGAGTTGACCTCATACTTGTTGGCGACTCTGCCGCAATGGTTATTGCAGGGCATGAAACCACGCTTCCCATTTCAATGGATGAAATGATCTTCATTACAAGATGGGTTTCAAGGGCGAACCCCAAAGCGATGTTAATCGGCGATATGCCGTTTGGATCTTACCAATCCGATATTTCCTCAGCAAAAAGAAACGCTACACGGTTCATGCAGGAAGGACAGGCTGACGGCGTTAAAATTGAAGGCGGGAAAAGGTCTGCCGATACAGTAAAGGCTCTCGTGGATTCCGGGATTCCGGTATTCGGTCATATCGGTATGACCCCGCAGTCAGTAAATGAATTCGGCGGGTATAAAGTGATGGGAAAAACTACCGACTCACACGATGAGCTTATCGAAGACGCCATTGCTCTTCAACATGCGGGCGCGTTTGCGATAGTAATCGAAGCGACAAAGACTAAAACTGCTACGGATATTTCAAACGCTATTCAAATACCGACGATCGGGATCGGTGCCGGTGTGCAGTGCGATGGTCAAATTCTTGTCATAAATGACCTCATTG
>CBDUTM010000123.1:0-5593 GCA_965369985.1 uncultured bacterium
CCTATAGATCTATGAATAAGATCACACTGAGATAAATCCCGACAGGAGGTCCGGCGATTGTTCTAAGATATAATTTTCATTCAGACCACTCTTTTGGCTGCTTTCGATATTCTGAATATCCAACTCTTGATGTAAATTTTAAGTCATCCTTAACGAGAGGATAAGGCATATATCGCCAGTCCTTTTTACTATCTACATGGAATGACGCTCTAACCGGGGATGAATATCCTTCAAAATCTAACCTGACATGAACAAAAGTTCTGGAGCCCTTTCGTTCAGATTTCAGATCCGATCGCGAAAATTCAAAATACGCTCTGTATTTACCATTTATTGGCTCATCATCGCAATGATATCTCCAAGAAACGCCCGTTTCCTTTAGCGGCATCCAAACTGACCACTTAGTTGAATTATCATTTGAATAGGCAGCACTACTGATCACAAATGTTATAATGAAAGCTATAAATATTCGGCAGATATAGGAAGGAAGTCTATGAGCATGGTTATTTTTCAGCAACATAACTTATTCTCCTTATAGTATTGCATATTTACCCGGCCGTTCAAAGGAGACCCGGGAGAGTTTAATCCAAACTAGATCATTCTTCCAGGGTTGATAACAATTCCGGTGCCGGATGAAACTCAGGGACATGAGTGACGTAGTACTTTATCGCCTCTCCGGCAGTCAAAACAGTATCTTTTTTCCTGGATTGAACTGAGCTGTAAAAAGTTCCCAACCCGGATAGAGTTACGCTTCCTTGTTTTCGTAACATTTCCCGTATATTTGATGCTAACGAATTGAGAATTTCGTACGTTTGGTATTGTGGTAGCCCGCATTCTTTTGCTACTGCCCGAATCAGGTCTAACTCATCCACGTTAAACTCTCCCCTCTCCATAAATGGTGTTTTATATTTTGTACTGTGAATTTTAAGGGCAAATCTCGTACCAAACCTGTAGAACAGTGGATTTACGGTTTTCAGGAGAGAGAAAGTTTTTATTCAACTAATAATAATCGGTAAAAACGGCAATATATTGCCGATTTTTACTCAATAGCTGCAATATGGAGCATAAGCTGACTTAGGAATAGATTTTACTGTTGTTGTAAGGTGCAGAGACCAAGCCTGCCCGACGTATGTCAGGCGGGGAACCTCGGCATTTACCTCAGTGGACGATCTTAAAATTCGATCGGATAGAATAATGCCCCGTCAAAGGGTAGCACCATGAGCAATTTACCTTTAAATGACGGAGCATTGTGGTTGTTAGGAATTTTAAAATTTTTACATCTGAATCCTTATCTTTTTATTCTGTCTAAAGGAGGCATTTTTACCGGCTTCCACGAAACCAATCCATCTTTATTGATGATGGCGGAAAATTCTAATCCTGTGTAATTGCCTTTAGCGATCACGGTAAAGTGGTCGTCCGATATATTAGAAATTTCGTATGTACCCCACTCGAAAGTAGAGTCAGTAGCAAATGCGGCTATCTGCTTTGCGCCGATAAACCTTGGACGCTGATTTCCTCTTGAAACAGGCATATCCCAAAACGATTTAGCTGTTTGAGAAATTTCCTGCACTCCCTGCATAAGGCTGTTAAATTCCATAAGCAATACTCTGCGTTCTATATCGAAGTCGGCTAAGAGATATTCGTACTGACTGTAAACTTTGCTGTGGAAACGTTCATTTTGAGTCTTGACCTGGTCGATAACATACCAGCCGATACCCGTCATTATCAGAATTCCGAAGATGGCGATACCGACTACTAATGTTGATGATCTTTCCTGGTTCATTTAACGGCTCCTATTGTACATTTATATAATTAAGTCTCTGTTGCAATTTATCAGCGGCAGCGGTGAAGCTGCCGCTAACAGAATAACTTTTTCTCTCTTACGGCAGCGTAATCGTGGGAGATCCCGAAACGCCCTGCTGTGAGATGCTTGCTACTACTATAACACCTTCATTTGCTCCGGTTGCAGTTACGACAAAACTTGTAGCAGTTACTGAAGACATAATGTAGACACCATTAGCATTGGATGAATCAGAACCAAAGGTAGTCACGTCTGTGACACCAACGAATGATCGATTTCCACCACCCAAAGCATTGGGTTTGCGCCAGAAGGAGGCTGCTGAGGAAGCGACATTATTGACGTCCTGTAACAGTGCATCCCGTTCCGCGTTCACCGCGCCGGTGTTAAACATATTAATACCTACGACTATCGCCACTCCGACGATAATTGTTCCAAGGACTATGAGTAGTAATTGTTGTTGTCCCATTAGTTTACTCCTTTCAGTTTCATTTCAATTATTTTCATCAAGAGTAGAACGTTATCTGTGCAAAATAAATTTCCCATCAGTATCCGTATCCTGCTCTCTCCCACCAGACTATATTATTTGTGTTTTCCATTTTCTCTCTCATTTTTCAGTTGCTGCAAATATATATATATTTACATTTTTAGCTATGACGCAAAGCACATTTAGCACGAATTAAGCGTTTTACGCTGTTTTTGTGTGAGCAGCATCAACTGTTCAGCGGTATAAATGTTAACCTGGTCACATATTGCCACCACAAACGGAAGGAAGGAGTTTTCCGTCAGAAGAGACTTTTGTCCCGATAAGCCTATTTTCGTCATCGCGTTCATACGGAATATTATCGGTAAAAAGTTAAATATTATGAGAAATCTTAATGTCAATTATCCTAATAATAAATGTCATTCCGAGCAAAGCGAAGGAGCCGAAGACAGGCGTGAGCCAATCTCAATATTGAATTATTTGTCAAGTTCTGAGATTGCTTCGTCATCCGCCGGCTGGCGGATTCCTCGCAATGACACAATTATTAAAATTTTCTCCCCGTATATGGTGAATTAAATCTTGACTATGATTAAAATATATTTGAGATTACTTGGCTGTAGCGCCACCATAGCTCAGATGGAAGAGCAGCTGATTTGTAATCAGCAGGTCGCGGGTTCGATTCCTGCTGGTGGCTCCACATGGAGGTGTGGCCGAGTGGTTAAAGGCGACAGACTGTAAATCTGTTGGCGTATGCCTACGGTGGTTCGAATCCATCCGCCTCCACAGTAGTTTGAAGTAGCTGCGGGAGTAGCTCAATGGTAGAGCCCTGGCCTTCCAAGCCAGCCATGCGAGTTCGATTCTCGTCTCCCGCTCTCTTTTTAACGAACATGATTTTCTGATACAAAATGCCGGCGTAAAAAAGAAACTGTGATGGCATTAATTTGTGAGGTTTGATAAATCTATTCAACAGGAGGATTTAATGAGTCATAATAGTGGAAGATCTTCAGCGTTCTATGGATACCATAGAATAGTGTTTCTCATATTAATTTGCTTAGTTCAATTTTCTATTTCGGGAAATATTGAACAGTTAAATGCACAGATATCACCTCCGGGTGGTTTGCGGGAGAACAAGGCTAATGTGTACGCTTTGACAAAGGCGTCAATCGTAACGTCTCCCGGAAAAAGGATCAACAGAGGAACGGTACTTATCCGGGATGGAATTATAGAAGGTGTTGGAGCTAATATTTCTATCCCAGCCGACGCAACCGTTATCGATCTGTCGGGTATGACGATCTATGCCGGCTTGATCGAATCCTATTCTAATATCGGTTTTCCGGAAGAAGAAGACGGCGAAAAGGAGAGTGGAGCAAAACATTGGAATACAATGGTTTGGTCGGAAGTTAAGAGCTTTCAGAAATATAAGGTTGATGAAGAAGCCTTGAAGAAATACAGAAAGTTAGGCTTCACTTCGGCTCTTTCGGTACCTCGAAACGGTATTTTCATGGGTACAAGCGCGCTTGTAAATCTGGGTGACGGTGATGCAAACATAAATATATTGAAAGAGGAAGTAGCGCAGCACATCACCTTTAATAAAAATACTGAGATCATTAAATACATTTATCCGAATTCACTAATGGGCGCAATTGCTCTAATTCGACAGACCCTGTACGATGCGGATTGGTACAGGCGGTCGATGGCAGCATCCCGTAAAAAACCGTCTTTAGGTCGTCCGGAGAAGAACGAATCACTCGCTTCTCTGATCAGTGTTTCGTCCGGAAAGTTTCCCGTGATATTCGAAGCGAAAGATGAATTAATGGTTATGAGAATAGACAGAATAGCAAAAGAATTTAAATTGAAGCCAATGGTGTTGGGTAGCGGAATGGAATTCAAGCGCATTGCTGCCGTCAAAGCGACCAGATCACCGATGATAATTCCATTGGCGTTTCCGGATGCTCCTGACGTATCCTCCGCCGTTGAAGCGTTAGACGTTTCTCTGAGGAAACTGAAAGAATGGGATCTTGCGCCGAGTAATCCGGGGATGCTCAATAATGCCGGAGTCACCATCGCTCTGACCACACGAGGATTAAAGAAAATTGAGGATTTCCCTTCGCAATTAGGAAAGGCGATAGCCCGCGGACTTTCGGAAGACGCAGCGCTGGCAGCTCTAACAACCACACCAGCAAAAATGTTCGGGGTCTCAGATCGGATTGGAACTATAGCAAAAGGGAAGATCGCAAACCTGGTTGTTTCAGACGGCAATCTATTTTCCAAAGAGAGGAAGATCAGAGAGGTATGGATAGACGGACAACAATATAAAACTGATGAAAAATCGAAGTTCGATCCTGTGGGAAAATGGACAGGCACACTCAAATTGAACGATGATCCTCCACTGCCGATCTCCTTAGAACTCAAGGGTAGCGTAAACAAGTTATCCGGCTCACTGACCGTATCAGAAAAAGAAATGAAGATACTTTCGTCAACAGTCTTAGGACAGCGGCTGGCGATCACAGTTGCAGGTGATTCAATAGGAATTTCCTCCATTGTAAGTTTATCGGGGAAGATCAAGGATAACGCTATTGAAGGATGGGGAGAAGCGCCCGGAAATATTAAAATGAGTTGGAGCGTAACAAGATCGTCGGATGGCAAGGAAAATGATGAAGACAAATCCGAGGATACGGATATAAAGCCTGCGACGGCAACTATCACATATCCTTTGGGTGGTTACGGCAGAGCCAGATTACCCGTTCGGGAGAAGGAAATACTTCTGAAAAACGCAACTGTATGGACAAGCGGGAAAGCGGGAATCCTTCAAAATACAGATATACTCTTTAAGAACGGGAAGATCTCAAAAATAGGAAGCAACCTGAAAGCATCAAAAAATGCCGTTGTCATCGATGGAACCGGAAAGCACGTAACTCCGGGTTTGATCGATGAACACTCTCACACGGCAGGTACAGGATTTTTAAATGAGCTCAGCCAGTCGGTAACTGCAGAAGTTCGGATAGGAGATGTTCTTTCAGGGGATGCAATAGCGCTGTATAGAGAGCTCGCCGGTGGATTAACTATGTCACAAGAGCTGCACGGCTCCGGAAATCCGATAGGGGGACAAGCCGCCGTCATAAAAATAAAATACGGCGCTTTGCCGAGCGAGCTGCTCTATACCAAGGCTCCGCCGTCGATCAAGTTTGCGTTGGGAGAAAATGTAAAACGCTCGAATTGGAATCCACAACCGCCAACTCCAAGATATCCCGTATCCCGGTTGGGCGTAGAGCAGCTGTTCAGAGATGAATTTCGCGCCGGACAAGATTATCAAA